>NZ_RZOM01001247.1:0-1592 GCF_003999175.1 Mesorhizobium sp. M7A.F.Ca.ET.027.03.2.1
GCTCTCCAGCACGACCGGGTCGGGCTGTTCGAAATGCAAGGTGAGATCGGGGCTGGTCGAAGGCGTGAATTCGATGCGCGCCGAGCCACCCTGATAGATCACCCGCTTGACCAGGCCATCGAAGCCGGGGCCGTCCGGCGACACGTCGAGATCGGCCGACCGGCAGCAGATCTTGGCGCCAGCGCGCGGCCGCTGCCCTGGCCGGCAGCGGACAACCAGTTCAGCGCCGAGAACCCGGACCTTGCAGTGGCCTCTTTCTTCCGCGCTCAACACATCCGCGGGCAGCAAAATGCCTTGCGAAATGAAGGATGCGACCATTTCATTTGCCGGCTCATGATAGAGCTCGCGCGGCGTCGCCAGCTGGGCAAGGCGCCCGCCATCCATCACCGCGATGCGGTCGGCCAATGCCATCGCCTCGGCCTGATCATGGGTGATGTAGACGATGGTGGTGCCGGTGCGCTTGTGGAAGGATGCGAACTCGTCCTCCATCGATGCCCTCAGATGCACGTCGAGATTGGCGAGCGGCTCGTCGAACAGCACCAGCGAGGGCGCGGCGACAAGGCAGCGCGCCAGGGCCACGCGCTGGCGCTGGCCGCCGGAAAGATTGGCCGGCCGGCGATCGCCCAGCCCTTGCAGATTGACCAGGGCGAGTGCGTCTTCAACCTTCCGGCGGGCGACGGCCTTGTCGAGCTTCGCCACCTTCAACGAATAGCCGATGTTCTCGGCCACCGTCATATGCGGCCACAGCGCATAGTTCTGGAAGACGATGCCGACGCGCCGCTTTTCCGGCGCGACGCTGCCGCCCTTGCCCGACACGACCTCGCTGCCGATGCGGATTTCGCCTGACGTCACTTTCTCGAATCCGGCCACCAGCCTCAGCAACGTCGTCTTGCCGCAGCCGGAAGGGCCGAGCACTGCCAGGAACTCGCCGTCGCCGACATCGATCGACACGTCCTTGACGGCATCGAAATTGGCGAAGCTCTTGGTCACATTGTCCAGGCTCAATCGCGCCATGGCAGCACTCCGGTCGGAAGGTAGGGGGCAAGCAGATTGGTGACCAGCATCAGCACGAAGGTGACCGCCACGGTGATGACGGACATCGCCGCCGCATAGTTGGAATCGCCGCCCTGCTCGAAGGAGAACATCACCACGCCGATGGTTTCCGAGCCCGACGACCACAGCAGCGCCGAAACGGTAAGTTCGCTTAAGGCCGTCATGAAGATCAGCAGGCCGCCGGCGATCGCCGCCGGCGCCACCAGAGGAAAGATGATCGTGCGCATGCGGGTGAACAGCCCGGCGCCGGCCACTTGCGCAGCCTCCTCCAGCGCCCGGTCGATCTGGTGATAGCCGCTGATGGTTGGCCGCAGCGCCAGCACCAGGAAGCGGGCGAGATAGGCGTAGAGGATGATCCAGACCGTGTTGTAGAGCTGGATGCCGGTCAGCGGGATCGGCCGCAGGAACATGAGCAGCGAGGCGATGGCCAGCACCACACCGGGCAGTGCATAGGGCAATTCCACCGACAGATTGAGCAGCCGCACCCAGCGCTGCTTGCCCCAGGCGATCAGATAGCCGATCGGCACTGCGACCAGAAC
>NZ_RZOM01001248.1:0-1589 GCF_003999175.1 Mesorhizobium sp. M7A.F.Ca.ET.027.03.2.1
TTTGCGTAGAGAGGGACTAAAAGACCGCAATGGAAAAAGGCCGTATCCTGCTTGCCGTCACCGGCTTTCATCCGCAGCGCTGGCGCGAGCTCCTGTCGGCCGAGCGCGAGGTGGTGCTGGAGCCCGACGGCGCCAGCGACCCGTCGATCACCTATGCCGTGGTGTGGAAGCAGAAGCCGAACCTGTTGTCGTCGCTGCCCAATCTGCGCGCCATCTTTTCGATCGGCGCCGGCGTCGATCATATCTTCGCCGATCCCGGCCTGCCCGATGTGCCGATCGTCAAGGTCGTCGCCGACAACCTCACCCAGTACATGACCGAATATGTCGTCTGGCGGGTTCTCGATCATCACCGCCAGGGCCTGCTCTACCGGTCGCAGCAGCCGAAGAAGATCTGGCACGAGCCGCAGCAGAGGCCTGCCGGTGACATTTCGGTCGGCATCATGGGCCTCGGCAGTCTCGGCCGCGCCGCGGCCTCGGTGCTTTTGTCGCTCGGCTTTGCCGTCAATGGCTGGTCGCGCACCGACAAGGCCATGGAAGGAGTCGCGACCTATTCCGGCGAGGCTGGACTGATCCCCTTCCTCAAGGCCACCGACATCCTGGTGGTGCTTTTGCCGCTGACGCCGGAGACCAAGGGCATTATCAACTACGGCGTGCTGAAGGAATTGCGGAAGCGCAACGGCCTCGGCGGTTCGGTGCTGATCAATGCCGGGCGCGGCCGTCTGCAGAAGGATGCCGACATCTTGCGGGCGCTGGATGACGGCACATTGAAGGAGGCGAGCCTCGACGTGTTCGAGGTCGAACCGCTGCCGAAGACCAGTCCGCTGTGGGGGCATCCAAAAGTGTTCGTGACGCCGCACGCGGCAGCGACCTCCGATCCGGTGCATCTGGCGCCGATCATGCTGCGCCAGATGGACGCCTTCGAACGCGGTGAAAAGCTGGACAATCTGGTGGACCGCAAGGCGGGGTACTAGCCAGGCAGAGCGAGCTTCTTCTGCTTGTCCGGCTGGCCGCAGTCGCGTCGATCGATCGACCGGTTCATGGCATCGATCTCACCGCTCGCCTTGTCGGTATCGCGCTTGGCTTTGGAGCGCATGTCAGGCGTGAACGGGCCGAAGCCCATCGCCGGGTTGGAGAATGTCGGCTTGGCCTTCGCCGGAAGGTTGTATTGCTGCGCCAAGCCGTTGCGCTGCGCCAGCAACTGATCGCACGGCACGGTGTCGTATTGCAGGGAGGACTGGACGTTCGCATCCTGCTGTTCCGACATCGACGTGCCGCCGACACAGCCGGTGGTCAGCAGGCAAGAGGCCAAGATCATCATGTTCCAGCGCATCGGCTATGCTCCTCCTGATATCCCGCCCTGATGCGAGCAGATCGCAAATATCAGTCGCGCATGCAAATCGGACTTTTTCACAGCAAGAAGCGGCGAGGCTGCCCCTCCGCTGGCGCGTGGCTGACGGAGCATCAAACGAAAAACCCGCCTGCGCGGCGGGTCACTGGCGCAAATCAGCACCATGGGCGAAAATGTACCATAGCTGAGGGCAGGGTGTCAAGAAAAAATTCCTATCATGGAAAGCCTTCGGCACTGCCGA
>NZ_RZOM01001249.1:0-1586 GCF_003999175.1 Mesorhizobium sp. M7A.F.Ca.ET.027.03.2.1
GCAATCCGGTGCCCCATTTCCACCAGCAAATCCGCCAGATGCACGGCGATCAGGAACTCATCCTCTACGATCAGGATGTTCCTTGCTGGACGCGTCGCCACTATTGCCACCCAAGAGCTCCCGTCCCGCGGGCATGGGTGCATCTATGATGCAAACAACGCCGGAGGACTTATAGGCAACGCTCACACTACCGCGCAGTTCCGCAGCGAGAGCCTTCTCGATCAGGCGCGAGCCGAAGCCCTTGCGCTTCGGCGCGCTTACCGGCGGGCCGCCGCTTTCTTCCCAACGCAAGGTCAGTCGACGATCCTGACCTTCTCCTTCAAGGCGCCAGATGATCATGACATGTCCGTCCTGGGTAGAAAGCGCGCCGTATTTTGCGGCGTTGGTGGACAACTCGTGCAACGCCATTGAAATCGCAAGCGTCGCACTCGGGGTAAGCTGGATGTCGGGACCTTCAATCCGGAACCGGGTGCCACTCCCGGAATGAGATTTGACGGTATCGGCGACAAGCTGATCCAGTTTCGCACTGGTCCAGCTTTCGCGAGTGAGTACGTCGTGTGCCTTTGCCAGATTGATCAGCCGGGACCCGAATGCGTTCCGCGCCTCTTCCATGGTCAAAGCATTACTCAAGGTCTGGGAAGCGATGGACTGGATGACCGCCAGCGTGTTCTTGACCCGGTGATTAAGCTCACCGATCAGGATCTTCCGATGTTCGTCGGCGCGCCGCCGCTCGGTCATGTCGCGTGCGATCGTAGATGCTCCGATGACCTTGCCTTGGCCATCTTCAAGCGGTGAAATCGTCAAGGATACCCAGACCAGGCTTCCATCCTCGCGCCGGCGGACGGTTTCAAAGTGCTCGATGTGCTCTCCTCGACCAAGGCGGTCGAGAATATCCGCCTCTTCGCCGTGGCGATTGGACGGGACCAAGGTCATGATGGATTTGCCCACGATTTCGTCCGGCGAGTAGCCGAACAGGCGTTCAGCGCCCTTGTTCCAGCTCGTTATCAAACCCTTGAGGTTTTTGGCTATGATAGCGTCATCGGAGGATTGGACGATCGCAGCGAGCCGCTCCGCAAGCGCCTCGGCCTGCTTACGCTCGGTGATGTCCACCAGCATGTTTACCGCGCCGGTGACTTCGCCAGAGGCATCGCGAAGCAGGGTTGGATAGGAAATGTAGGGTACACGAGTACCATCCGGCCTCTCGCACACCGCCTCCGCTCCTCGCTTTACCTGCCGCTTTTCCTTCAGGGCCGTGGCCAGTGGGGTCTCGTCGTGCGGCAGCAAGTTTCCTTCCGGTGTGTAGAGCCGCCAGGAACCATTCCATCGATCCGAACCAAGTTTCGGCTCGCGGCCCCAGAGTCCGACGGCGGCCGGGTTGTAAAAAGTAAGCCGACCCGAGGCGTCGGTTGTGTAGACCGCGTTCGGTAGAGCTTCGATTAGATCGCGGAGGCGCTTTTCGCTTCGCATGGTCTCGTCTTCGCTCTGCTTGCGCTCGGTGATATCGCTGAAAGTGACCACCACGCCTGCAATCCGGTTGTCGCGGGTGCGGTAGGGCAACATGCGCCGCTGGTACCAGCGGCGCATGT
>NZ_RZOM01000124.1:0-9040 GCF_003999175.1 Mesorhizobium sp. M7A.F.Ca.ET.027.03.2.1
CGACTGGAGCGACGGGATTTCCCAGGTGCCGCCATAATACATGGCGCTCTTGCCGGCGGCGAACGCCGCACGCATGCCGTCCTGGTCGACGGAAAGCGAATCCTTGGAAAGGATGCCATCATCGACCCATTGCTTGATCAGCTTGAACCCCTCGACATCGGGCGCGTCAGTGAACTTCGCCGTGCCCTCGAGGTTCTTCTGCGTCTTGCCGACCGGGTCGCCCGATGCCTGCGAAAAGGTCTCGAAGTACCACATCGGCCACATCACGGTGTTCGAGCCCTGATGCAGCAGAGGGATCACGCCCGCGGTCTTGAACTTCGGCACGGCTGCCTTCAGGTCGTCATAGGTTGGCGGGACAGGAATGGCGAGCTTCTGAAAGAGATCGACATTGTAGAAGATCGTCGATGTCGACAGCGTCGAGATCGGCACGCCGTAGACTTGGCCGTTGACCGTGAAGGCGCCAAGTGCAGCGGCGTCGATCCTGTCCTGGAACGGCTTGATCTTGTCGGTAATCGGCATCACCAGTTTGCGCCTGACATAGGCGCCATTGGTGTAGAAGGCCGGGCAGGCGATCAGATCCATTTCCTGGTTTGCAAGTTTTGCGGTCATCACGCGCTGGATGGAATCGGTCTGCGGCCCCTGGGCATCCCACTCGACCGCGGCGACGTCGCGGTTGGCCTTGAGGAAGCCGTCGATGACCTGCTGCTGGATTTTCTTCTGCTCGTCCGGCGGTTGACGCGGCGCGAGTTCGTCGAGCGCCGAGCCGCCGAAAATCTTGAGCGTGATCCCATCGGCGTGGCCGATACCGGGCAGTGTGATCAGGCCGAGGCCTAGCAGTGCGGTGGCAAGGATGGGAGCGGCGGGACGTTGTTTCGGACGATGGGTCACTCTCTGCTGAAGGGGCATCTGGCTCTCCTTTACGCCAATGCCGAGGGGCAACCTCGGGACCAATATCGTTGATGGTCATATGATCTTGGTCGCCTGTTGATGTTTTTGTCAATCGGCAAGAATGCCTATTATTTCATCGATCGCACCGCCCCCTTTCATGTTCGGCGTGGCCCGTGCGGTGTTCAATTTGCTTGGGCATTGATCTGCAAGAAGATCGGCAAACCAATTGTCGGATGCTGGCTGCTCCCGGTGACGGACAAGCCCCAATCTTCGCAATCTACTTCACGCCGATGCCGGCGGTCAGGCCGCCATCGATCTTGTAGTCCGCGCCAGTGCAGAAGCCGGCCTTCGACGAACACAGGAAAGCGATGAGTTCGGCCACCTCCTCCGGCTCGCCGATGCGTCCGATGGGGTGCGCTTCGCCGAAGCGCTTGTAGGCAGCTTCGACATCGGCATCCGTGCCGTTCTCGCCGCGGGCGGCCTTCTCCAGGATCGGGGTGCGGATCGAGCCGGGGCTGACGGAATTGACGCGGATGCCGGAGCGCGCATGGTCGAGGGCCAGGGCACGCGTCAGTGTGTGGATGGCGCCCTTGGTGGTGGCATAGGCGGCGACGTTTTGCTGGCAGGCAAAGCCCTGCACCGAAGCGACGTTGACGATGGCGCCGCCGCCCCTGCGGACCATTTCCGGGATGCCGAAATGTGCGGTCAGATAGATGGACCCGACATTGACCGACATCGCCCTGTTCCAGGTCTCGAAATCGGTGCTGGTCGCGGTTCCGTACGGATGCACCGCCGCCGAATTGACGATGATATCGAGGCCGCCGAACCGCTCCACGCCGGCCGCGACCGCGTCGCGAACCTGATCGGGCACGGAGACGTCGGCGTCTATGACCAGCGCCCCGGCTGCGGAGCTTTCCAGTTCCGCTTTCAGCGCAGCATTGGCCGCGCGGTCGATGCCGCAGGCGACGATCGCAGCACCCCCTGCAGCGAGGCGTCTGGCGGTTGCAAGGCCAATCCCGGTCGTGCCCGTCACCAAAGCCACCTTGCCGTCGAAACCCTTCATTGGGAAAACTCCTTCATTCGCTGTCCGAAACCGTTCCTAGTTTGACACCCATTGTGGTCCAACAATAGGTTGCCATCCTCTCGCAGAAGGAAGCGGCAATGGAACAGTGCTGGCGCTGGTATGGACCGAACGACCCGGTAACGCTCGATCATGTCAGGCAGGCCGGTGCGACCGGCGTGGTGAGCGCCTTGCACGATATCTATGACGGGCGCGCCTGGCCGCTCGAGAGCATTCTGGAGCGCAAGCGTGTCATCGAGGCCGCCGGCCTGACATGGTCGGTGGTCGAGAGCATTCCGGTCCACAATTCATTCAAGATCGGCGCGCCGGAACGCGAGCGCTATGCCGGCTACTATCGTGACTCAATTCGCGCGCTCGCCAAGGCCGGCATTGCGACGGTCTGCTACAATTTCATGCCGGTGGTCGACTGGACGCGCACGGATCTCGCCTATCGGCTGCCGACGACGGGCTATGCACTGCGCTTCGACGCCATCGATTTCGCGGCCTACGATTTGTTTGTGCTGAAGCGCGTCAATGCCGAGGCCGGCTATACCCCCGCCCGCATTGCCGAGGCGGAAGCGCGGCTGAAGGAATTGAGCAGCGAAGCGATCGACAGGATCGAGCGCAACCTGATCGCCGGCCTGCCTGCGACCGAGCGCAGCTATGACAGGGACAGTTTTCGCGAGGCCCTGGCGGACTATGATGCGATCGGACCGAAGGAGCTGCGCGACAACCTTGCCTGGTTCCTGCGCGAGATCATTCCGGTGGCCGAAGAGGAGGGGGTGCGCATGTGCATCCATCCCGACGACCCGCCCTTCTCGCTCTATGGCCTGCCGCGCATCGTTTCGACCGCCGAGGATGCGCGTTTCATCCTCAACGCCGTCGACAGCCCCGCCAACGGCCTGACGTTCTGCACCGGCTCCTATGGCACGCGCGCCGACAACGACATCGTCGCCATGGTCAAGGAGTTCGCCGACCGCATCCATTTCGCCCATCTGCGCAACATCACCATCGAGGATGACGGCTCGTTCCACGAGGCCGAGCATCTCGAGGGCGGCACCGACATGGCGCATGTTATCCTGGCTCTGATGCAGGAAGAGGCGCGCCGCCGTCGGGAAGGCCGCGCCGACTGGCGCATTCCTATGCGGCCCGACCATGGCCATCTGCTCGCCGACGATATCGGCAAGACCAGGCTCAATCCCGGCTATTCGCTGATCGGCCGGCTGAAAGGCCTCGCCGAGCTGCGTGGCATCATGCGCGCCATCGAGCGGTTCGAGCTGGCTTGAATGCGCTCCGGCCGGTCGGCTGGCGGATTTACAGGCGATCACGCGCGGTTGCGCTTCCGCTGTGACTTATACGATGCCGCACTGGAAAGTGCGGCCTACGAGAGGCATGGCGGGTAAAGCACGTGTCGGGAAATTATTTGCCGGCAGTTCACAATATGCAGCGCTGACGTTCTTCCATTCGGGCCAGATTGGACTTCTTGTTGCTTTGATCGGCACGCCTTGCGTGTCACTTTGAGATGCATTCATTCTCGAAGCTCTTGCCGGTGGTCGCTTCTACTTCTCCTAAGCCAAGGCAGAGAAAAGAAGGAACCTGACCATGCCCAGAATTGTGCCGGTGCTCGATCTGAGCCGTCTCGAACAAGGTGCGTCTGAATATCGTACCTTTCTCCTGGACCTGCGCACGGCGGCGCGGGACGTCGGCTTCTTCTACCTCAGCGGCCACGGAATTTCGACCTCGGAGATCGACGACGTGCTCGATGCCTCACGCCGGTTCTTCGCGCTGCCGGAGGCCGACAAGCTGGCGATCGAAATGGTCAAATCCCAGCAGTTTCGCGGCTACACCCGCGCCGGCGGCGAACTGACCAAGGGCGCGGCCGACTGGCGTGAGCAACTCGACATCGGCGTCGAGCGCCAGCCCATCGCGCAGGGGCCTGGAATTGCGCCCTGGACGCGGCTGCAAGGGCCGAACCAGTGGCCGTCGGCACTGCCTGAACTCAAGCCGGCGTTGCTGGCATGGCAGGCCAAGGCGACAACGGTGGCGATCCGGCTGCTGAAAGCCTTCGCGCTGTCGCTCGATCAGCCCGAGGATGCCTTCGACGCGATCTATAGGGGCTCGCCCAACCATCGCATGAAGATCGTGCGCTATCCCGGCCGTGACGCGACCGAAGGCGACCAGGGCGTCGGCGCGCACAAGGATGGCGGTTTCCTCACCCTGCTGCTGCAGGACGACAACAAGGGGCTGCAGGTCGAATATGACGGTAGCTGGGTGGATGTGGATCCGCTGCCTGGAACGCTGGTCGTCAACATCGGCGAACTGCTCGAACTGGCATCGAATGGCTATCTGCGCGCCACCGTGCACCGCGTCGTGACGCCGCCTGCCGGCGTCGAGCGGATTTCAGTTCCCTTCTTCTTCAGCGCGCGGCTCGATGCGACCATACCGCTTCTCAGCCTTTCCGAGGAACTGGCGGCGCAGGCGCGCGGACCGGCAAGCGATCCTGACAACCCATTGTTCCGCGATGTCGGCACCAATGTGCTCAAAAGCCGGCTGCGCTCCCATCCCGACGTGGCACGCCGCCACTATGCCGATCTTCTGGAGACTGGAACGGTGGGTTCGTGACGGTCGCCTGGCACGAATTTTTGCCGTTTGGCATGTTTTTTGGAATGCCATTCGTCGCCAAGGCTTGGAAATAAGCTCAAAAAGGTAAAATCGTTCGGCGGTTTCCTCCCATTTCGCCGAACGGTGTTCCCCTCTGAAGGTTTTGACCTTCTTTTTGGCCGGGCCGTATTCGAGCCCGGCCTTTTTTTGTCCTGGGGTATCAGGCGCAAAACTGAAATGCTGCAAAAGCCCGGCGCAGCGGAACAGAATACCTTCCCGAGTTGGGCTGACCGTCCGATCCTGAGAAGGATTCGAGCACTGTGCTCGACTGTATCGATCGGCCGGAACATCTTTCATGACACGAAAACAACTGCGCCTCGGCGCCTTCATGCGCCCCGTCAGCCTGCACACCGGCGCCTGGCGCTATCCGGGCGCCTATGCCGACGCCAATTTCAATTTCGCGCATCTGAAGCGCTTCGCCCAGACCCTGGAAGCGGCGAAGTTCGACGCCTTCTTCATGGCCGACCATCTGGCCGTTCTGAACATGCCGATCGAGGCGTTGCGGCGCAGCCACACGGTCACCTCGTTCGAGCCGTTCACGCTGCTGTCGGCGCTCGCCGCCGTCACTGACCATATCGGGCTGGTCGCCACCGCATCGACGACGTTCGACGCGCCCTATCATGTTGCTCGCCGCTTCGCCTCGCTGGACCATATCAGCGGTGGACGCGCCGGCTGGAACATCGTCACCACGTCCAACCCTGATGCGGCGCTGAACTTCGGCCTCGACGAGCATGTCGAGCATGATGAGCGCTACCGGCGGGCGCGGGAATTCTACGATGTCGTCACCGGCCTGTGGGACAGCTTTGCCGACGATGCCTTCATCCGCGACGCCGAAAGCGGGTTCTATTTCGACCCGGCCAGGCTGCATGTGCTCGACCACAAGGGCGAACATCTCTCGGTGCGCGGGCCACTCAACATTGCCCGGCCAATCCAGGGTTGGCCGGTCGTCGTCCAGGCCGGTGCGTCGGAGGCAGGGCGCCAACTGGCGGCGGAGACAGCGGAGGTCATTTTCGCCGCCCATGCCGATCTCGCGGCGGGACAGCGTTTCTTTGCCGACGTCAAAGGCCGTGCGGAGAAACTCGGCCGCTCGCGTGACGACATCAAGATCCTGCCTGGCGCCTTTGTCGTTGTCGGCGACAGCGTCGAGGACGCGCAGGCCATGCGGGCGAAGCTCGACAGTCTCGTTTATTACGAGAGCGGCATCGCCTCGCTGTCGATCGCGATCGGACACGATGCGTCCGGCTTTGACCCGGACGCGCCCTTGCCCGAAATCCCCGAGACCAATGCCTCGAAGAGTGGCCGCGAGCGTGTCATCGAACTGGCGCGCGAGGAGAACCTGACGGTCAGGCAGCTTGCGCAAAGGCTGGGCGGCTATTCCGGCTTGCTTTTGTCGGCACGCCTGAAACAATCGCCGACGAGATGGAGGAATGGCTGGTTGCCGAGGGCTCCGACGGGTTCAACATCATGTTTCCCTACCTGCCGGCAGGGCTCGATGATTTCGCCGAGAAAGTGGTGCCGGAATTGCAACGGCGAGGCATCTTCAGGCGGCAATATGAGGGGTCGACACTGCGCGAGAATCTCGGCCTGAAGCGACCCTCCAACCAGTTTTTCGAATAGAACGCCCTTCGCGGAGAGGTCTCCATGTCAATCCAGTCCAACACCCGCATCGTGCTCGCGGCGCGACCGCAAGGCCGGCCGAAGCCGGATCATTTCCGCATCGAGACGGTTGACCTTGACCAGCCGGGAGAGGGCGAACTGCTGTTGCAGATCCTTTATCTGTCGCTCGATCCCTATATGCGCGGTCGTATGAACGCCACCAAATCCTATGCCAAGCCGGTCGATGTCGACGGTGTGATGGAGGGCGGCACCGTCGCGCGCGTGATGATCTCTCGCCATCCGGAGTTTGCTGAAGGCGACATCGTCCTGTCCCACTCCGGATGGCAGAGTTTCGCCCTGTCCGACGGTGTCGGGCTGCGCAAGCTCGATCCCGCGGCTGCACCCATAACAACCGCGCTCGGCGTGCTCGGCATGCCGGGCTTCACGGCCTATGCCGGTCTGCTCACCATCGGGCAGCCGAAGCCTGGCGAGACGGTCGTCGTCGCGGCCGCCAGCGGCGCGGTCGGGTCGGCCGTTGGCCAGATCGCGCGCATCAAGGGTGCGCGTGCCGTCGGCATTGCCGGCGGTGCCGAAAAGTGCGCCTTCGTGCGAGAAGAGCTCGGCTTTGACGCGGTCGTCGATCACCGGGCCGACGATTTTGCAGAGCAGTTGAAGGCAGCTTGCCCCGGCGGCATCGACATCTATTTCGAAAATGTCGGCGGTCCTGTCTGGGACGCGGTGTTTCCGCTGCTGAACGAATTTGCGCGTGTGCCGGTCTGCGGGCTGATCGCGCAGTACAACGTCATCGCGGATGCCGGCACCGACCGGTTGCCGACATTGATGCAGCAAGTGCTGCACCGCAGCCTGACGATCAGAGGTTTCATCCAGCGCGAATTTGTCGACCAGCGCCCGGCCTTCTATCGTGAGATGGCCGACTGGATATCGTCCGGCCGAGTCCGCTACAGGGAAGATATCGTGGATGGCATCGAAAATGCGCCTCAGGCATTTCTCGGTCTTCTCGAAGGCAGGAATTTCGGTAAGCTGATCGTGCGTATCGCGGAATAATTGTTGCGCAACGATGAGCCGGGGCTGCCGAGACAATCGCTGTCGACAGCCCGGCGCGGCGCCTTTTTTGTTCACCACATCATGAAGGAGGCGACGTCCGCATCCGAGACCTTGCCGGCATTCACGTCAGCGATTGCCTGGTCGACGATCGCGACGCCCTCGGTCATCTCGTCTTCCGTCAGCGTCAGCGGTGGCATGAACTCCAGCACATTGGCCTTCAACCCGACATAGGTGAAGGCTGCACCCAGCTCATAGCCGCGATAGATGATCTTGGCCGTGGTCGTGGCTGGAACGGGCTCGCGTGTCGCGCGGTCCTTGACCAGGTCGACACCGATGGCAAGGCCGCGCCCGCGCACGTCGCCGATGATCTCATGCCTGGCGGCAAGGGCTCGCAGCGCGTCGGAAAACAGCATGCCGATCCGCGCCGAGCGCTCGACCAGGCCATCCGTCTCGATCGTCTTCAGCACCGCGTTGCCGGCCGATGTCGCCACCGGATTGCCTGCGGTCGTCTGCAGCGCGAAGGCCGGCGCATGGTCCATGATCTCCTTGGGGCCGATCACGGCCGACAACGGCAAGCCACCGCCGATGCCTTTGCCGAAGACGACGAGGTCCGGCGTCAGTCCTTCATGCTGGAAGCAGTGCATCATGCCGCTGCGAGCGAGCCCGACCTTGACCTCGTCGACGACAATCTTGATGCCGTGCCTGCGGCAACGCTCCTGCAATGCCTTGAGAAAGCCGGGCGGCGGCACGATCAGCCCGCCATCCGACATCAACGGCTCGATGAACACCGCCGCGACCTGATGCGGCGGGCAGGTGGTCTCGAACTGGTAGTCGAGCAGCGCAAGCACGTCCTCGCTGCTGAAATTCGGTCGGAACGGATCGGGATAGGGCAGCAGAAGCACGCCCGGCCGGGGCAGCGTGTGGGTCATGGCGGTATGGCCGCTGATGCCCATCGAGCCGGAGAGATTGCCGTGATAGGAACCGATGAACGAGATGAAGCGCGAGCGGCCGGTGGCTGCCTGCAGCACGCGCACCGCGCAGTCGTTGGCGTCCGACCCGGAATGGCCGAACCAGACGCGCCGTTCGCCTTCTCCGGGCGTAATCGCCAGCAGCCGCTCCGCCAGCGACACGGCCGGCTCGTTCGGGTAGAGCAGCAGGCTGGCGCCCGCCATGTCGCGGATCGACGTCTCGACCGCTTCGACGATTGCCGGATGGCCGTAGCCGAGCACCGCCGGACCGGCCGATCCCGACAGGTCGAGCAAGGAGCGGCCGCCTTCCTCGATCAGCCGGTTGCCCCGGCCGCCGATGACGCTGAGCGGGGAGAAACGCAGCTTGCCGATCTGGGCGATGGTCGCGGCATCACGTTCGCGCAGGCTGAGATTGCTCACGACACGGTTTCCGTCTCGAGTGCCGGCAGTGCCGCTGCCAGCCGGTCCGCCCATTCCTCGATGCCGCGCCGTGTCGACAAAAGGTCCTGCCGGATCTCGACGAGGACGGCGGCGATGCCGCGATCGTCGCCATGGATGGGCACGGCGTAATCGGCGTCGCGGCTGATCACATAGGGCACGTTGGCCGCGACATTGAGCCCGGCGTCGGTGCGCAGGCCCGAAAGGATCGCTTCGGCGAGATCTCTTGCTTGGTCGTGCAGCACGCCGGCATGCCAGGGCCTGCTGACACCGAGGAAGACCGGCGTGAAGGAATGGATCGTCACGATCCGCGTCTGCCGGCCTGCTTGCGCCCGGTGGTCAAGATACGCGGTCACCCGGTCAT
>NZ_RZOM01001250.1:0-1586 GCF_003999175.1 Mesorhizobium sp. M7A.F.Ca.ET.027.03.2.1
AGGCCGGACAGGGCGTGCCCGTCGGCGTCGGCCAGCCGCATCTGCGCATGAACCAGATGACGGTGGGCGGCACGCGGGTTTGATAAGAACAGTCGACGAGCTTACTCGCCCATCTGAATTGCCCTAAAGCCAGGATGCCGGCGATTTCGGCAGACGACGGTCGGGGTCGACGACCTCTAGGCGCGGCGCGCCATCCTCGTTCCAGCGCCAGAGCGCAACGCAGGTGCCGCCGGGCGACATGAAGGACGGATAGATCACGCCGTTCACCCCATCGGCAAGCAGGCGATCCCGCAGCTTGTGGGTCTCGGGCACAAGGCCCTGATCCAGCATGTCTCGCCATTCGCATTGGTGAATGCCCGCCTTTATGGCCAATTCGCTCAGCATTGCGGCATCGGTCAGATCGGCCAAGCGCGCGCCCGAGAGCTCTAGTTGGGCAATTAACGCCGGATGCTGGACAAAGCCCTGATTGTACTCCGCCCAGGCGGTGGACAATTCGCGCGCCGCATAGATCGTTGAAGCGCCAATTGGATTCCAGCGACCGCCGAAGTGGGCAGCGCCCTCGCCCGAAAGCGGCAGATGCGCCCAACGCGGTACGAAGGCCCGCCACAAGGTCAGGCTGATCTCAGGCATACACACCGGAGCGGACGGCCTCCAGATAGGCCAGCACCTTGTCCGTCTTGCCCTCGCGAACCAGGTCGTAGGCGGTCTTTCCCGCCCAGCCGGGGATCGGTTGGTGCTTAAACCAGATCGCCGCACGTTGCTCGCCGCCGGCCATTTCACCGGCCATCGACAGGATGCGGACGATCGGGCTGAGGGCGGCGTCGACCTTGCGCGCGCCGGCCTTGGCGGCAAGTGTGTTGCGCGCGACCCCGATCAGGCCGGCCAATTCGGTCAGGTTGACACCAAGCTGTTCCGCGACACGCCTTGCCGAAAGGTAAGGCGACCGTTCCTCGCCAAAGCGTGACGCCGGAATTTCGAGGGCTGCGGAGTTCATGACGATTACCTAGCATAGTTTGATGCGTACGGTATCAAAATAGGCCCAATTCACGCGCAACTCAAGCACAAGCGACCTACCGCCTCCGCTTCGGCTTCTCCAGCAACGCCACGGCCTCGACATGCGGCGACCACAGGAACTGGTCGATCGGCGTCACGCTTTTCAGGATGTAGCCGCCGTCGATGAGGATGCGCAAATCCCGCGCGAGCGTCACCGGATTGCAGGATACGGCGGCAACGTAGGGAACATCCGAGCGGGCGATCTGCTTCGACTGATCCTCGGCGCCCGCGCGCGGCGGGTCGAACACCACACCATCGAAGGCATTCAATTCCTTGAACGTCAACGGCCGCCGGAACAGGTCGCGGCGTTCGCCCGTCACCCGCTTCAAGCCAGTGGCGAAACGCGATCCACGGTCGAGGGCCGAGAGCGCTGCCGCATCGCCCTCCACCGCATGGACTTCCGACTTCGCGGCCAGGCGCAGAGCAAAGCTGCCGCAGCCGGCGAAAAGATCCGCCACCTTCTTGGCACGCTTCAGATGCCCACCGACGATATCGGCCATCGCCTGTTCGGCGGCCTCGGTTGCCTGCAGGAA
>NZ_RZOM01001251.1:0-1584 GCF_003999175.1 Mesorhizobium sp. M7A.F.Ca.ET.027.03.2.1
CTCACCGGCCGAGCAGGCGACGCTGCTTCGCCTGCTCCAGCGCATCAACGACGACGACCCATCGAATGGCGACGGCGGCAAATAAGCTGCGTCCAGTCCTTTTTTCCATAACAGCAAAAGTGAGAACCGATGTCGTCCGACCTCCAGTCGTCTGCCAACACGCTCGTCGTCCGCAATATCGGTCTCATGCTGAGTGGCGATCTAGCACAACCGATCATCGACGCCGACACCATCGTCGTGACCGATGGACGTATCACCGGCATTGGCAAGGCAGGCGACATTGATGGCGGCAGCGCGGCGACGGTCATCGATGCGATGGGCTGCGCGGTCGCGCCGGGTCTTATCGACAACCACGCCCATCCGGTGGCCGGCGACTGGACGCCTCGGCAGAACCAGATCGGCTGGATGGATTCGACCGTGCATGGCGGCGTCACCACCATGATCTCGGCGGGGGAAGTCCACACGCCGGGCCGACCGCGCGACCTGGTCGGGCTGAAGGCGCTGGCGATCGCTGCCCAACGCACCTTCTCCAACTTCCGTCCGAACGGCATGAAGATCCTGGCCGGGGCACCGATCCTGGAACCCGGCCTTACCGAGGAAGACTTCCGCAGTCTCGCCGAGGCCGGCGTGACGCTTGTCGGCGAGGTCGGGCTTGGCGGCGTCAAGGATGGGCCGACCGGCCGGCAGATGATCGCCTGGGCGCGCAAATACGGCATGACCTCGATGACCCACACGGGCGGCCCGTCGCTGCCCGGCTCCGGCCGCATCGGCGCGGATGTCGTGCTGGAGGTCGACGCCGACATTGTCGCCCACGTCAATGGCGGGCCAACCGCCCTGCCCGACGCGGAAATACGGCAGATCTGCGAGAAGGGCTCGAGGGCGCTTGAAATCGTCCATAACGGCAATTTGCGCACCGGACTGTTCGTGCTCGACCTGGCAAGGCAGCGCGGCGAACTTTCGCGCGTCATCCTCGGCACCGACAGCCCGGCCGGATCCGGCGTGCAGCCGCTCGGCATCCTGCGGACGCTCACCATGCTGGCTTCGCTGGGCGGCATCGCGCCGGAAGTGGCGTTCTGTCTTGCCAGCGGCAACACGGCGCGCGTGCGCAGACTGGACGATCGCGGTTTGATCGAGGTCGGTCGCGCCGCCGACCTGATCTTCATGGACCAGGCGATCGGCGGCGCCGGCGACGGGCTGCTCGACAGCGTGGCGCTCGGCAATCTTCCAGGCATTGGAATGGTCGTCATCGACGGCGTGGTGCGGACCGGCCGGAGCAGAAATACGCCTCCGGCGCTCCGGGTGCCGGAAATCCTGGCGGCCTGACGGTCAGCCGACGCCGTCAATCCCGACAATCTTGTCCTTGGTCAGCCCGCCGACGCGCGGGTGCGGCCTGCCGGAATCGGTGACGGCGATAGCGACGACGATCTCGTCGGCACGCGGTGCGTCGGGAACACGAACCTCCATGCCGTCGAAATGGCTGCGCACCCGCGCCGCATCCTTGTGACCGAGCGGAATATCGAACGACACGCCGAGGCCGCCGCGCTTCTTCGATGAAGGAATGAGCGCGGCGCCCTTGCCAAGCAC
>NZ_RZOM01001252.1:0-1580 GCF_003999175.1 Mesorhizobium sp. M7A.F.Ca.ET.027.03.2.1
GTAACGCGCTGAAGCCGATCCTCGCATCGCTGCTGTCGGCGGTTTTCGGCACGGTGATCGCCATGTCGGCGGGCACAGCCGCGGCTTATGGGCTGTCGCGTTTCGGCTCCGGCCAGAACCTGCCGCTGGCGCTGATCCAACTCAGGATCTTTCCGCCGATGGCGGTCATGATCCCGGTGATGATCATGTGGGCTTTCCTCAACTTCACCGACAGCTGGTGGGGCCTGGCGCTGATCTACGGCATCGTCACCTTGCCGTTCGCCTTCTGGCTGATGAAGACCTTCTTCGACGACATGCCGCGCGAGATCGAGGAGGCAGCGCTTGTCGAAGGCTGTTCGCGGCTGCGCGTCTTCACCCGCATCACGCTGCCGATGATGCGCGCGCCGCTCGCAAGTGCCGCGCTCTTCGTCTTCATCCTCAACTGGTCGGACTATCTGATCGCGCTGCTTCTGACGACGCGCGAATGGGTGACGATCCCGGTCTACATGGCCTCGCTATCCTCCTCGATGACGGGGCAGCTCTATGGCGCCAAGGCGGCGCTTGGCCTGATCGCGGCCGTGCCGCCGGTCATCATGGGCATCGCCATCCAACGCCATCTGGTGCGCGGGTTGACGTTCGGGGCGCTCAAGCAATGAGCGCGGTGACTGCCATGACGTCCAAGGATGAGATGAAAGCCGTCGGAGCAAAGCCGGTTTCGCGCGATGAGGGCGCAAGGCTGGGTTTCCGGCTGACGCTGCCTGCGCAGATCCTGGTGCTGTTCATCTCGGCCTTCCCGCTGTTGATGCAGCTCTACATCAGCGTCACCGACTGGTCGCCCCTGTCGGGCACCGGCTGGTGGAACGCCTGGTCGATGTGGAACAGCTTTGCCAACTACACCGATCTCGCCGCCGACGCGCGCTTCTGGAGCGCGCTGAAGCGTACGGTCATTGTCATGATCGTCTGCGTGCCGGCGGAATTCCTGCTGGGGCTAGCGCTGGCGACGCTGTTTGCCGACGATTTCCCGGGCAAGCGCGCCTTCTATTCGATCCTGCTGATGCCGATGATGGTGGTGCCGGCGGTGGCCGGCTACATGTTCTTCATGCTGTTCCAGTCGGGAGGGCCGGTGAACGACATCTTGTCGGCGCTCACCGGATCTCCCGTCACCATCGCCTGGCTGTCGGATCCGACTCTGGCGCTGATTGCGGTGATGGTCGCCGACATCTGGCAATGGACGCCGCTGATGTTCCTTATCCTGCTTGCCGGCCTGGTCGGCGTGCCGGAGGACCAGATCAAGGCGGCGACGCTGCTCGGCGCCAATCCGTGGCAGCGCTTCGTCACCATCGTGCTGCCGAAGATGAAGACGATCATCATCATCGCGCTGGCGATCCGGGTAATCGAGAACTTCAAGATCTTCGACACGCTCTACATCATGACCGGAGGTGGCCCCGGCGTCGCCACCGAAACCATCTCGGTCTACATCTACAAGCTCACCACTCAGGATTTGATCTGGGGCTATGTGGCGGCGATCGCGCTGGCCATTCTGGTCGTGCTGTCGATCGTCGCGGTGTTTGCCATGAAGCGCATGGCGCGGCCACGCGAGG
>NZ_RZOM01001253.1:0-1579 GCF_003999175.1 Mesorhizobium sp. M7A.F.Ca.ET.027.03.2.1
GTTACGATCAGCGTCACGCCCTCGCGCTCACGAAACACCATCACCGCCTCAACGCCTTCCGGCTGAGCGACGCCAGGCGCCAGCGTGGCGAAGACATAGGTGCCGGCCAGCAGTTCCGGCGTCATCGACGCCAGCAGTGTCTTCAGATCGGTCTCGCCGGTCATTCGTTTCTCTCGCCTGCAGAAATGGGCCGCAGCCCACGTGCTCTTCAATATCCGCGACCGGCGCGTGCCGATAGTCCTGGCGCTGCAAGGACGACATGGCGATGTCGCTGGCGGCTGGGCTTGCGGACCTGTCGCATCGCACAATAGAGGAGCTGAGGGCCGATGCCGGCCCGTGAAAGGCCTTCGATGATCGTTCGCCCGCGCCCCACATTCCTGCAGCTGTTCTTCATCATGCGCGGGTCAGTCGTGCCACGCATCCTGCCGCAGATATTGGGCTTCGCGCTTTATTCCGCGATCATTCTGGCCGTGGCGCGCCGGTTCCAGCTTGATTTCAGCGTCTTCAACATCACGCCTTTCGGCCTGGTCGGCGTGACATTGTCGATCTATCTCTCGTTCCGCAACAACGCCGCCTACGACCGTTGGTGGGAGGCGCGCAAGCTGTGGGGCGCGCTGGTCTTCGAAATGCGCAACCTGGCCCGCGCCACCACCAGCCTCATCCCGGACCAGACCGAACAGCGCGCCTTGCTGATGGAAGCGCTCGCCTTCTGCCATTTCCTGCGCGGGCAGTTGCGCAAGATCGACAGCATGAAGGATGCCCGTGCCTTCATCGACGCCGAGGCGGACAAGGCAGCAGCCTTTTCCAATCCGGCGGATGAGATGGTCAGGCGCATGGGCCGGCGTGCCAATGCGCAACGCCGGGCGGGCGACGTCGACTCGATCGGCTTTCGTATCCTCGATGAGAGGCTCGCGTCGATCGCCGCCATCCAGGCCGGCTGCGAGCGGATCGCCGGTACGCCGTTACCTTTCGCCTACACGCTGCTGGTGCATCGCACGGCCTACATCGTCTGCCTGCTGCTGCCGATCGGCCTGATCTCGACCACCGGTTGGGCGACGCCGCTGTTCACGGCGTTGATCGCCTACACCTTCTTCGGCCTCGACGCGCTGTCGGAAGAGCTCGAGGATCCGTTCGGCACCGAGGCCAACGACCTTGCACTCGACGGCCTCTGCCGTGTCTGCGAAATCTCGGTGTTCGAAGCGCTGGGCGAAACGCCGCCGAAGATGATCCCCGCGGAAAAGTTTTATTTTTCCTAGGCGAAGGCGCGCGGGCTTAAAACAATCGGACCTCTGTCGGATCGCAGCCCCATGCCACGTCCTTGGTTCGACCCCAGCGAAAAGGGCTCGAACCACTAGGAGGGACCACCATGAGCATTTCCGAAATCGCGCCCGTCTCGCCGGGCGCTTTATGGGCCGGCCGCGCGCTCAGCGGCGTCATCGTGCTGTTCATGATTTTCGATGGCGTCATCAAGCTGCCGCCGCTCGATGTCGTCACCCAGACGATGGTGCCGCTCGGCTGGCCGGCCGATGCCAATGCCGCGCGCATGCTGGGCGTCATCGGCCTGATCTCGACCGCTCTC
>NZ_RZOM01001254.1:0-1576 GCF_003999175.1 Mesorhizobium sp. M7A.F.Ca.ET.027.03.2.1
GTCGCATAGTGGAAGGCCTCAGGCGCGCACAGCACCAGCGCCGCGATGCCGGCGCGGTCCATCAGTTGCGCCGCGCGCTGGCGATCGACAAAGCCTGTCATGGGTTTCTCCACTGTCCGAAGCGGCAACGGAGCATTCCGGGTGCGCACAATCAAGCCGCTGACAGCAGCTACTTGATCGATTCCAGCTTGGCGACGGCGGCGGTGAAGCCGGCCAACGACACCGGGATGGTGACCGGCTTGCGGGTGACCGATTCCATGCCGATGTTCAGATTGGTCCCGGACTTCATGGCCTTGATGAGATCCGCCGACAGCGGCGTGGCGGCATAGGCGCCGTTCTGGTCGCTGGTCTGGATGGCAATCGTCGTCTTCTGGCCCTGGTCGATCTGGAAGGAGGCGCCGGACGGCAGGAACAGGCCGTGCGGCAGGGCAAGCAGCATGGCGAGGCTGCCATTGCCGTTGTCGCGGCGCACGGTCACGGTCAGCACGCGCTGCCCGGTCTTGGCCTCGGTCAGGTTCTGCGACACCTGGCACTGAAGCTCGGTGGTCGCCGAACCGCTGGAGCAGTTCACCGCCCACGGATTGGCATCGGCCGGTTTTGCATTGCTTTCAGCCGGCTTTGGCTGGGCCGGCTTGGCATCTTCGGCAAGGGCTGGGCCGGCGGCCAGACCAAGCCACAGGGCGGCCAGCCCCGCGGCCATGCCAAGTAAATTAGACTTGTCTAAAGTAAGTGCCATGTTGTTTTGCCGGATGCCTTGCATGTTTCCTCGCCGCGCCCCGGTATTCTCCCGAGCATGGCTTGATACAACACTCGCGACTGTTCCGAAAGCCGAGCCGAAGGCAAGCAAGCCGGCGAAATTACTGTGGCCTTTCGGACACAGCGAGCAATTTTGCAGGAAAGCTCTAGAAATCGGATCGGCCAGGACTCGCTATACAATAGAATTCGAGTAAGAATCTACACGGGGCGCGTGTAGTCCCCGAAGGACTCGCCAGGGATGGGAACTACCGAGACGTCTCGGCAAGTTGGTGAGATAGCGGCGCGTGGGGAGGATTTCCACGTTCGCGCTGGCTATCGCCGTTCGCAAATCGCCAGGCATCTTTGGAAGACGACGGCGCTGACGACGCTGGCGCTCGGTCTTTCCGGTCTGACGGCCCATGCCGATCCGAACGGCCTGTGGCAGCCGCAGATCCGCGCCATCATCGGCGCCGACAACAATGGCGGCAACGCCGCGCTCGAAGGTTTCATCCCGCTCAAGCAGACGGCCGAATCCGTGCTGTTCCTGGATGTCCGGGCCAAGCATGATTTCAAGGATGGTTCCGGCCAGGATGTCGGCCTCGGCATTCGCCGCATCGTCAACCCGGACCTGATGATCGGCGGCTACGCCTATCTCAACCTCGAGAACTACAACTCCACCCAGTTCACCGCGGCCACGCTGGGCGCCGAGGCAATCACGCCACATTTCGATGCGCATGTGAACGTCTATCTGCCGATCAAGGGCGATTCGACGGATCACTCGACCAGCTCGACCCTGTCGATGGTCAGCAACCAGCTGATCGAGCAGATCTCGGTCCTCGAC
>NZ_RZOM01001255.1:0-1575 GCF_003999175.1 Mesorhizobium sp. M7A.F.Ca.ET.027.03.2.1
AGTAAGCCTACTGCGCATGATCTCGAGACGCGGCGCCTCCGGCAGAAATGTCAGAGGCGCCGTTCCTTTATGGTGTTCATGACGAAGCTGGTCTCGATCGAGGCGACGCATTTCAGCCGCGCGATCTTTTCCTTGATGAAGCGCTCGTATTGTTCGAGGCTTTCCGTCACCACTTTCAGCACATAGTCGCGCGAACCGGTGACGAGGTGGCATTCCAGCACCTCGTCCCAGCCGCGGATCGCGTCCTCGAACATGACGATCTCGTCCTCGTTCTGGCGGCTGAGCCGGATGGTGGCGATGGCGACCATGTTCCAGCCGAAGGCTGAGGGATCGACCAGCGTGGTGTAGCCCCTGATGACACCGGTTTCCTCCAGCCGCCGCACCCGCCTCAGGCAGGGCGACGGCGACAGGCCGATCCGCTCGGCAAGCTCATTGTTGGTGATGCGGGCGTCGGCCTGCAGTTCACGCAGGATTTTCAGGTCGAAATCGTCGGCTATCTTCTGCTGCACTTTCGGTCTCTCCGGGCAATTTGTTGCGGCAATGCAGCCATGCGAGCCCAAAAATAGCAAGGACCGGCGGAACGGGATCGCATAAATTGCCGTTCACTATTTCACTCGAACAGGCAGGAAAGATCATGACCGCGCCACGCCCGTCGAAAACCCATATCGGCAACCACAAGCTCCACCCGGAGACGCTGATGCTGAGCTATGGCTTCGATCCGCAGCTTTCGGAGGGTGCGGTCAAGCCGCCGGTGTTCCTGACCTCGACCTTCGTGTTCAAGTCGGCGGAAGAAGGACGCGACTTCTTCGACTACACCTCCGGCCGCAAGGAGCCGCCGAGCGGCACGGCGTCGGGCCTGGTCTATTCGCGCTTCAACCATCCCAACAGCGAGATCGTCGAGGACCGGCTGGCGATCTATGAGGGGGCGGATGCCTGCATCCTGTTTTCATCCGGCATGTCGGCGATCGCCACCACGCTACTCGCCTATATCAGGCCGGGCGACGTCATCCTTCATTCGCAGCCGCTTTACGGCGGCACGGAGACGCTTCTGACGCGCACGCTCTCCGGCTTCGGTATCGGCGCGGTCGGTTTCGCGGATCGCGTCGATGAGACAGCGGTGCGCACGGCCGCCGACGCCGCCGTCGCGAAGGGCCGCGTGTCGGTCATCCTGATCGAAACGCCGTCAAACCCGACCAACAGCCTGGTCGATATCGCGCTGATGCGGAAGATCGCCGACGAGATCGGCGCGAGCCAAGGGTCGACGCCGATCGTCGTGTGCGACAACACGCTGCTCGGCCCGGTGTTCCAGCGGCCCATCGAACATGGCGCCGATGTCTCTGTTTATTCGCTGACCAAATATGTCGGCGGCCATTCCGACCTGATCGCGGGCGCCGCCATGGGCAGCAAGGCGGTCACCAAGCCGATCAAGGCGCTGCGCGGCGCGATCGGCACGCAGCTCGACCCGCATTCCTGCTGGATGCTTGGCCGCTCGCTGGAGACGCTGTCGATCCGCATGGAGCGGGCCAACGACAATGCGCGCCTGATCGCCGAATTCCTGCGCGACCATGCCAAGGT
>NZ_RZOM01001256.1:0-1564 GCF_003999175.1 Mesorhizobium sp. M7A.F.Ca.ET.027.03.2.1
GCATCGTGCACGACGTGCGCGCCGTGATGCCGGCCGACGGGATTCTCGCCCTCGACAACGGCATGTACAAGATCTGGTTTGCGCGCAACTACCGGACGCGCATGGCAAACACGATCCTGCTCGACAATGCGCTGGCCACCATGGGCGCGGGCTTGCCGTCGGCGATGATGGCGGCACTGCTCTATCCGCAGCGCCGTGTCATGGCCATCTGTGGCGATGGCGGGTTCATGATGAACAGCCAGGAACTGGAAACCGCCGTCAGGCTCAAGCTCAACCTGGTCGTCCTGCTGCTCGAGGACCACGCCTACGGCATGATCCGCTGGAAGCAGGCGGTCGATGCGTTCCCGGATTTCGGCATGACCTTCGGCAATCCCGATTTCGTCAAGTATGCCGAGGCCTATGGCGCCAAGGGGACCAGGGTTGCGGAGATCACCGACTTGCGGCCGGTGCTGGAACAGGCCTTCACCGGCGGCGGCGTGCATCTCGTCGTCGTGCCCATCGACTATTCCGAAAACACCAGGGTGCTTGTCGACGAACTGCGCGAGCGGCTGCCAGCGCCGCAGACGCCCTGACGGCAGCGACAAGCCGCCGTCAGGATTGCTTGGGCGGAAGACCCTACACCTTGCAGTAAGGCGTCACCGGCTCGATGGTGCCGAAGTCCTTAGCGATCTCGTAGCCGATGCCGTCGGCCGCCGCCTTGCCTACATAGGAATGGCACAGCGTGTGGTTGTTGGTGGCGTCGACACGGATCTTGCCTTGCGGTGCGTCGAACTCGATCGACGGCAGCGCGGCCAGCACATCATCGTCCTTCAACGATCCAGCCTTCTCGGCGGCCAGCGCATAGAGATGCAGGCCGTTGTAGCCGGCCTCGCCGATGCCGTTGACCATCTTCTCCTGACCGAATTTCTCGCGGAAGCTCGAGATGAACTTCTTGTTGACCGGGTTGTCCAGCGCCATCCAGTAGGGTTGCGGTGCATAGGTGCCGGCCGCCACGCCGGGCGGCAGCGCGTCCTTGTTGAAGACCTCGTCGAGCGGGGCGATCAGCGGCTGCTTGATGTCGAAGCTGCGATACTGCTTGAGCTGGGTGACGGCGTCGTTGCCGACCACCATCGACCAGACGACATCGGGCTTCAGTGACTTGATCTTCTGGAAGGCCGGGCCGAAATCGGTGGTGCCGAACGGATAGTAGTCGGCGCCGATGATCTTGCCGCCGGCCTTCTCATAGGCCGCCGTGATCGCCTCGGTCATCTTCTGCGGCCAGGCATAGTCCGAAGCCATGACATAGATCGTCTTGCCGAGGTTCTCGGCCACCCACGGCATCATCGGGTCGACCTGCTGCATCGGGATCGGGCCGGTGGCGACGAAGTAGCTGTTGCATTCGCCGCCTTCGAAATTGGTCGGGTAGAAGAACAGCTTCTTGGCCTTCGAGGTGACCGACAGCGTGGCGCTGCGCTCGGGCGAAATGATCGTGCCCATGATCACGTCGACCTTGTCTTCGTTGATGAGCTTGCGCGCCTTGTCGATGGAGCCCTTGGTCGTGGTCTGGTTGTCCTCGATGATGAGC
>NZ_RZOM01001257.1:0-1564 GCF_003999175.1 Mesorhizobium sp. M7A.F.Ca.ET.027.03.2.1
GTTCAAGAGGAACAGGGTGGAAACGCCGGACATGGCTTTGCGCAGTGAATCGACATCGAGAAAATCGCCTTGCGCGACCGATACGCCTGCCGGAAAGCTGGCTTTCGACGGATCGCGGACGAGAGCACGGACGTCGGCGCCACGCTTGACGAGGTGCTCGACGACTTGGCGGCCAACATTGCCTGTGGCGCCGGTAACGAGGATGGTCATGGAATTTCTCCTGTTGGGTTGCTTGACAGGCCCAATATGTGTGGCTCACAAACAGTCAAACAGGCCGAAATTTTAGACGCACCGTCTCACTGGTGGAACACTCATGGATATTCTGGCCCTCACCGATTTCAACCTCGTTGCCCGCCATGGCGGTTTCGGCAAAGCGGCAAGGGCCACCGGCCGGCCCAAGGCAACCTTGTCGCGGCGGGTTGGGGAGTTGGAGAGCAGCCTTGACCTGCGCCTGTTTGAACGGGGCGCGCGCAACCTGAAGCTGACCGAAGAAGGACGGGCGCTCTTCGAGCGGACGGGAGTATTGCTTGCCGAACTGGACGAGACGGCTGCGGAGATCGCCTCGGGCGGTCGGAAACCCAAGGGCAGATTGCGTATCAGCGCGCCCCTGCTTTTTTCTCAGACCGCGATGGGGAGGATCGCCGCGGGATTTGCCCTCAAATTTCCGGAGGTGAGGCTGGAGGTCACGACGGAGGACCGGGCTGTGGACATGATCGAGGAAGGCTACGACCTGGTGATCCGGGTCAACCCGGATCCCGACGAAAGCTTGATCGGACGGGCGTTTCTCCGCGACCGGCTGGTCGTCGTGGCGAGCCCTCAACTTCCTCGCACCGGTGATCCGGCCCCTGGCGTTGCGCGCGGGACAGGCGAACGGCAAACATGGCACGTGAAGACAGAGGCTGGCCGGTCGGCGATAGAAATCGAGCCGGTCCTCGCTTTGGGAACGCTCATTATGGTGCGCGATGCGGTGCGAGCGGGGGTCGGGGCAGCACGTCTTCCCATTTCGTTGGTGGCCCACGATTTGGCTGACGGCACACTGGTGAACTGGGGAGACATTGACGGGCCGGAGATCGCTCTGTGGACGCTCTACCCGTCTCGGCGGCTGCTCAGCCCGCGCGTGTCGGCTTTCCTGGACTTTCTGAAACAGGCCTTCCCGAACGGGACGCCGGACGAACTGGCCGCCTATATCGGCAGGTGATGCCGAACCCGCTTTCAGCGCGCTGGGGCCTGGGCAGCGCCACGTCACCTGCCAGCCTGCTTGGCAGAACATGCCGCGACCTCCGATCCACTCCTCGACAGAACCCGGAAAACAGGCCGATCGCGCCGGCAGGCCCGTTTCGCGAACGATTGTTTTCGGTGTGGAACAAACTGGGTGCATGGAGGTTTTGGCCTCGCCGCACTCAGGAGGACGTGGTGAAGGCTCTGCGTAGTCTCCTTGCCGAACTGTCATCCAACTGGCTCAGGCGCCGCAAGGCGCAAGCGTCCAACACCGCTAGGAATGCCAAAGCCACGCCCAGCGTTGCGCCGCAGGCGTCAAATCAGCGTGCCGCTCATAGGCCCAAGC
>NZ_RZOM01001258.1:0-1561 GCF_003999175.1 Mesorhizobium sp. M7A.F.Ca.ET.027.03.2.1
GGGGTAGACGACCGCGAGCGCATAGCCGACGGCAACCGCCGCATCCACAGCATTGCCGCCCTTTTTCAGCACCTCGATACCGACTTCGGACGCCAGATGCTGGGCCGTCACCACCATGCCGTGCTCGCCCTTGGCTGGCGCAGGCGATGCGGCGAAGACGCCCGTCAACGGCGCGAGGGCGAAGGTGATGGAAAGACTGGCGGCGATCAGTGTCCGACGGTTGAGAGGCATGGCGGTTCTCCGGACGGGGGGACGCCTAGAAGACCCTGTTGGACTGATCGAGTCCACTAACAATTAAGGGAGCGTGAGAAAGAGCCCCCTCACCCGGATTGCCAACTGAATTGCGAAGCGCAATTCGAGGCAATCCGACCTCTCCCCGAGGGGAGAGGAGGTTGTCAGCGCTGACGTCAGTCTCTTCTCCCCAGCGGGGGTGAGGCGTGGTCCGCGCGGCGGGCCAAAAGCCAACTGCTTGGCTTTTCGAACAACGAACGCCCGGAGGGCGGTGGCCGCAAAGCGGCCGGATGAGGGGGCCGGCTCGGCCTCAGACAATGCCGCCCGAGCCACCGGCGACCGCGGGACGTTCCGCCGCGACCTTGGCGCGGTAACCCGCCGCACGATACGCCGCGACCGGATCAATGGCGCCGCCAGTCTTCAGCCGCGCCATGGCGAGGATCGGCTCGACATCGGTGCGGTAGGCGGCTTTCAGCGTCTGCGTCGCCATCAGCGCGTCATTACTGTCCTGAAAACCTTCCAGCGCCTTGCGATCGACGAGCAGCGCCTGCGCATAGGCGCGCTGCACCTCGACCGCCGACAGCATCAGGCTTTCGATCGGATCGGTGACGTTGTGACTCTGGTCGAGCATGTGCGCCGGATCGAAACCCTCGGTGCCGGACAGTTCGGCATCGACCAGTTCGTTAAAGACGAGGAACAGCCGGTAGGGGTCGATCGAACCGGCATCGAGATCATCGTCGCCATACTTCGAATCGTTGAAATGGAAGCCGCCGAGCTTCTTGAATTGGATCAGCCGCGAGACGATCATCTCGATGTTGACGTTGGGGGCATGGTGGCCGAGGTCGACGAGACAGAACGCCTTGTCGCCCAATTCCCTGGCGATCATGTAGTTGGTGCCCCAGTCCTGCACGACGGTGGAATAGAAGGCCGGCTCGTACATCTTGTGCTCGCTGAACAGCTTCCAGCCGGCGGGCAGTCCGGCGTAAACCTCTTTCATGGCGTCGAGATAGCGCTCGAACGCCTTGGCGAAATTGACCTGGCCCGGGAAGTTCGAACCGTCGCCGATCCACACCGTCAGGGCCTTGGAGCCGAGCGTCTTGCCGATCTCGATACATTCGAGATTGTGCTCGACCGCTTGCCGGCGCGTGCCGGCATCGGCATGCGACAGCGAGCCGAATTTGTAGGAAAGCGCCTGGTCCTTCGCGTCGGAAAAAGTGTTGGAGTTCATGGCGTCGAAGCCGAGGCCAAAGCGCGAAGCCGCCTGCTTCAGCCGGTTCGGGTCGGCCTTGTCCCACGGAATGTGCAGGGAGACGGTCGGCGTCGCTTGCGT
>NZ_RZOM01001259.1:0-1561 GCF_003999175.1 Mesorhizobium sp. M7A.F.Ca.ET.027.03.2.1
GTCCAGAAACCCCTTGCCATTGTCTTCGGGATCGAGACCGCGGGCGAGACGCGCGCTTCGCTTCTCCGCCTTCTCTTCGGCCTTGATCTTTTCCCACATGCCCTTGGCCATGCCGGCGCTACGGGCTTTTTCGTCGCCGAAGACATGTGGGTGGCGACGGATCATCTTCGTCGTGATGGCTTGCACCACGTCAGGGAACGAGAACTCACCGGCCTCCTCGGCCATCTGGGCATGATAGACGACCTGCAGAAGCAGGTCGCCGAGTTCGTCGCGCAGATCGTCGAGATCGCCGCGCGCGATGGCATCCGCCACCTCATAGGCTTCCTCGATCGTGTAGGGCGCGATGGTCGAGAAATCCTGTTCGATGTCCCAGGGGCAGCCGGTCTTCGGCGCCCGTAGCGCCGCCATGATCTCGATCAGGCGCGAAATGTCTTTCGATGGCGTCATCTAGAGCTATTCCAGGAAAAGTGTGAAACGGTTTTCTGTCCGGAATTGCGTCAAAACAGTCTATCGGATGCTATCCCGCGACCGGCCGCGCGGCTAACGCTGTCAGCCGGCGCGGAAGCCTTGTCCACAGACAAGCCGCGTCAATCAAGAACCGAAACGATCGCCTTGGCGAGTTCGTCCATGCCGTCCTCGGGCAGGCCGGCGACATTGATGCGGCTGTCGCCGACCATGTAGACGCCGTGCTCGGCACGCAGTCGCTCGACCTGCGCTTCCGTGAGCCCAAGGCGGGAGAACATGCCGCGATGGCTGGCGACGAAATCGAAACGGTCGGAATTCGACTGCCGGCGCAGCGCCTCGGCGAACTGCACGCGTAGCCTGAGCATGCGCAGCCGCATCTCTTCAAGTTCGGCTTCCCAGTCGGCGCGCAAGGCGGCATCTTCGAGCACGATGCGCACGGCCGCCGCACCGTGGTCCGGCGGCATCGAATACATGGCGCGCGCCGCCGACAGCATCTGGCTCATCGCCACATCCGCCTGTGCGCCGTCCCTGGCCAGGATCATCGCCGCGCCGACGCGGTCGCGGTAGACAGCAAAATTCTTCGAGCAGCTCGAGGCGACGACCATTTCCGGAATTTTTGCCGCCAGCAGGCGCAAGCCGAGGGCATCGGCCTCGAGGCCATCGCCAAAGCCCTGATAGGCGATGTCGACAAACGGCAGCAGCTCGCGCTCGACGACCAGATCGGTAACGGCTGCCCACTGTGCCGCATCCAGATTGGCGCCGGTCGGGTTGTGGCAGCAGCCATGCAGCAGTACGACGTCGCCGCTCTTTGCGGTCCGCAGCGCCGCCAGCATGTCGTCGAAGCGAACAGCGCCCGAGGCGGCGTCGAAATAGGGGTATTCACGGATCTGCAGGCCGGCGGCGCGCATCACCGGCATGTGGTTCGGCCAGGTCGGGTCCGACAGCCAGATGGTTGCATCCGAGCGTGTCCGCTTCAGCAGTTCCGCCACCAGCCGCAGTGCGCCGGAGCCGCCGGGCGCTTGCGCGGCACGGATGCGCGTCATGTCGGCGCCCGGACCGAAGGCGAGCTTGGCCATTACCGTGTTGAAGCCGGTAT
>NZ_RZOM01000125.1:0-9033 GCF_003999175.1 Mesorhizobium sp. M7A.F.Ca.ET.027.03.2.1
CGTGTGAACAGCACCAGCCCGAGTTGATCCTCGATTTCCTTGATCTGATGGCTGACGGCGGCCGGCGTCAGGCCGAGCTCGTCGGCGGCACGGGTGAAATTGAGGTGCCGGGCCGCTGCTTCCAGTGTCCTCAAGGCACGAGTCCCGGGCAGAAGACGAGCCATCCTATCCTCAAATAAAACTTGATGATCCAGAGAAAACTACTCGTTTCTCGCAGAGATTTCAATCTGGCATCATCCATCCATCGAAACATCATCAAGCCGGATTTGATATCCGGGGAGAACGGAGCACACCATGTCCATCATCGTTTTGAATTCATCGACACCTCGCCCGGCCTGGCTGGGCGAAACTCTCGACTGGCTGCGTCACGCCCGGGCCGCGATACGCCTCGCCGGCCGCGACATTGCCTACCAGAACGTCGAGGATCTCTCCGATCGCCAACTGCGCGATATCGGCGGCGAGCGCCGTGACGTCGCTCGCGCAATGGACAGGGAGCTTGGCCGGCTGGGCCTGCTAGACATGGGCTGGCAGAGACCGCGAAGGTCAGGGAATAGGCAGTAGGAAATAGGCAGTAGAGGAAAATTTAAGTCAGCGCCGACAGGTAGCCTACTGCCTACTCCCCTACTATCTTACCACCCTCACCACCGTCCGGTCCGACAGCAGCGGCAGCAGCCGCGCCATGGTTTGCGCCGTGACAGCCACACAGCCTTGCGTCGGCGTGAAGCCGGGGCGCGCCAGATGGAAGAAGATGGCGCTGCCGCGCCCGCGCCGGCGCGGCGACAGGTTCCAGTCGAGCACAAGGCAGGCGTCGTAGAGCCGGTCGTCGCGCCGCATGCGTTCGTGGCTGGCGCCATAGGGTATCTTGACCGGCCTGTTGTAGTTGCGGTCGTCGGGCACTTCGCACCAGCCCAGATCGGGCCCGATCGGCGTCATCGCCAGACGGGTCCTGCGGCCGCTGGAGAACTGATCTCCCCGGAAATACCCCGACAGGATCCGCATCGCGGCCAGCGGCGTGGCGCCATCGCCTTCGCGCTTGCCGGCCGAGATGCCACCGCGCCCCAACGCACAGGCAAACACCGTTTTCCCGGCCTGCAGCAGGCCCTGGCTTGGATGCCCAGGCCTCGCCCGCACGGTCAGCACACGCAGCCCTTTTCGCAAAATTGCGCCGGCTGCATTGCGATCGTGTTTTTTCTTGTATGATCGTGCCACGGAACAAATCACTGTGAACGGCTGTTGCGCCGATCAGCTTCCGCATAAACAGGCAGCGGTCAACTGAATTTTCTTTTCAAAACAACGGATTGATCCATGACTTCACGCACCATACTGATCGTCGACGACGATGACGACCTGCGCGGCACACTGGTCGAGCAATTATCCCTTTACGAGGAATTCGACGTGCTACAGGAATCGACTGCGGCAAAAGGTGTCGCCGCAGCGCGCGGCGGCCTCATCGATCTGCTCATCATGGACGTCGGACTGCCCGACATGGATGGCCGCGAAGCGGTGAAGATTCTGCGCAAGGGCGGCTACAAGGCGCCCATCATCATGCTGACCGGCCACGACACCGATTCGGATACGATTCTTGGTCTCGAGGCCGGCGCCAACGACTATGTGACGAAGCCGTTCCGCTTTGCCGTGCTGCTGGCACGCATTCGGGCGCAGCTGCGCCAGCATGAGCAGAGCGAGGATGCCACCTTCTCGGTCGGGCCCTATACTTTCAAGCCCAGCCAGAAACTGCTGCTCGACCCGCGCGGCGGCAAGGTCCGGCTGACGGAGAAGGAAGCCTCGATCATCAAATATCTTTATCGCGCCGACCAGAAGGTGGTGACGCGCGACGTGCTGCTCGAGGAAGTATGGGGCTACAATTCCGGCGTCACCACACACACGCTGGAAACCCATGTCTACCGGCTGCGCCAGAAGATCGAGCGCGATCCTTCCAATGCGGAAATTCTTGTGACAGAAAGCGGCGGCTACAAGCTGGTTCCTTAAACATTTCATTATCCAATGAGCGGTCGGGCGGGGCCGCTTTCGGGTACGATCCAGTTGGAGGGTGGTTTGGATCGAACTCGCAGAGGAGGAGTCGGACTGTCGGTTCGGGGACATAGCTAGATGGCGCTGGATGACGACATCCGCGTCCTGTCCGCCGTGAGGCTCTTCGAGGGCTTCACGCAGGAACAATTGCGCCTGCTCGCCTTTGGCGCCGAGAACACCAGGCTGATTGCCAACCACAAGCTTTATCGCGAGGACGACGAGGCCGATTCCGCCTATATCGTCGTCAGTGGGCGCATCGTGCTCTACCGGGAGCAGGGTGGTGAACGCATTCCGATTGGCACGGCAGGCCCCGGCACGATCCTGAGCGAACTGGCGTTGATCGCCGACACCAACCGGTTGACCAGCGCCTCGGCCGAGATCGATTCGGAAGTGATGCGTCTCAGCCGCAAGATGTTCCGCCGTATCCTGGAGGAATATCCCGAGATCGCGGTCAAGCTCCACCAGCGCATCTCGGAGGAATTTCAGGCGATGATCCGCCGCATCGAGGAACTGGCGCCGCGCTTCTCCGGCTGAAGGCTGCCCGCCTGCGAAGCTGTTGTTTCGCGGCCAAAGGCGGAAGCGCGGCAGCGCTTTTCAACGGCCGCGATGAACTGATCGTGGCGCACTGCGGCCGGAGCGGCAATCGCCAATGGCTCGTTCATCCGGACGCCCGGATCCAGGGGCAAGGGTCCGTTGACAGGCCCGAGGTGAAATCCTAAAGCACCCCGAAGGCGGCCGGCACAGCAGGCGCCATCACCACCAGGCTCCTGGGGGGAGCGAGCCATGCCGTCAGGGCGGTACGAGACGATTATCTTGTATTCCCGCAATGACGCGTTCGGCGACGGATTGATCCGGATTCCGGCTTTGCGCGCCGCCAGAACGGCATTCCCCGATAGTTTCATCGTCTACGGAACCACCCGGTCGTCGTCCCTTGAACATAGCCTCAATCGCCATGCCGGCCATTTGGTCGATGCGATCAATGTGCGCACGCCGCTGGCGCGCCTGGTCGCCGATCACCGCAAGGGCAAGGGGCGATTGGCCGTTGTCGATTTCCGCATCTCGGCGCGTTGGCTGCTTCAAGCCTCGGCATCACTGCTCGGCTGCGGCATCGCCTATGAGGCAAACTTTCCGGCTTTCGCCCTTTCCTGGCGCCTGGGCCAAAGGCCTGAAGCACGACCCGGGCACAATGCCTGGCGCTACCACCGCCTCATCGAACGCCTTGCCGGCAAGCGGCTGCCTTTCGATCATCGGCTAGAGCCGGGCCCGGCCGCGCGAGCGGCGGCCAGGAGCCTTGCGGACGGCAAGCAGGCTCCGTTGATCATTATCGCTGCGCACGGCAGCGCCAGCAAGCGCATGTCGGCGGATCAGGTTGCCGCGATCGCCGACAGCCTGATCGCCGACGGGGCGAACCTTCTCTATGTGAAAACCCCAGGCGATGGTCCCGATATGGCTGAACTGGCTCAGCGCGTACCGAAGCTGCGGCTTGTCGATTCCGCCGCGATCGAAGGTGTCGATATCGGTGACATCTTGCTGGCGCTCGGCGAGTTTGCCGATCTTTACATCGGCGCCGAAGGCGGTACCGCACATCTCATGGCAACCGTGATGACGCCGATGGTTATCCTCAGTGGCGGCGCCAACATGGCCCGTTGGAGGCCGCTTTCGAACTGCGTGGACGTGATCGAATCCCGCCATGCCAGTCCGACCGGTTTGGTCGCCAATGTGCCTGCGCCGACAATCATCGAAGCGGCGCAACGCATGCTGGCGACGCGCCGCCGCGACCATCCCCATCTGCCGGATCTCGCAAACTGTCAGCCCAGCAATTTCGCGACAACGACATGCATGAAGACTTGAAGCGCGCCGTTTGAACTTGAATTCATTTGGTCGCGCTTCGAAGCGCGTTGAGATTCAGGTCGGCCATTTGCAGGCCAGCCTCACCTGAACATCGGCGCCATGGTACAATGGGTTCGGTGGAGCGAAGCGCTGCAACCATGGTGACCACCGGCACAATGCAGGCGGAGTTCTCGGCGGCAGATCTGGCGGCTGTCGCATTTTGGTTCCAATGGAGTTCCTCTCAGTCCTCAATGAGAATAGCAAATGCCAGAGAACAACGCGCTGAACACAAAGCATGGCGGCGAATGGACGATAGCCTGGCGCTTGGTCATACTGACGGCGACGGCGATTAACGTCGCGATGCTCTTAGCCGCTCTGTTCGTTGCGCAGATTCGTGGTCTGGACGCGTGGATCTTTTATCGAGATCCATCTGCGGTCGCCGAAGTCGGCTTCTATACAGGGTGGATTTCGTCCCTGGGTGCTTCACTGTGGATCGGCTCCGGCGCGGTGACCCTGTTTGCTGGCCTGCTCACGCACCGATGGGATTGCACGTTTCTCGGCGGCCTTACCCTGTTCCTGGGGCTCGATGACCTGTTGTTGATCCATGAGGACGTGCTCCCCATGGTTGCGATACCAGAGATCGTTGCGATGATTGTCTACGCCGCCGCCGGGCTGTTCTGGTTCTTTCGGCTGCGACGGAAGACATTCGACGGCACGATCGTCTTTGTGGCCGCAGGCTTCCTGCTCGCGCTGTCGGCATCCATCGACCAGATCGGAGATCTGTTTCCTACCCTTGGTTCTGCGGCCGCCATCGCCGAAGACGTCGTCAAAGAGCTTGGCATCTTCCTTTGGGCGGCAGGTGCCGTTGGGTACGCGGCGATGGTGACACGATTGGGCCGTCCGTGGGTGGATCCAGCCGACTCCACCTCTGCCGACTGACTGCCGCACGCGGGCATTTTCGACCAGACTAGTCCAGATCGAACCGCGCGATGACAGGCACATGGTCCGACGGGCGCTCCCAGCCGCGCGCCGGACGCAGGATCTCGTAGCCGGAAAAGCTGGGCACCAGGTTCGGCGACGACCAGACGTGGTCGAGACGACGGCCGCGATTGGACAGCTCCCAATCCTGCGCGCGATAGCTCCACCAGGTGTAGAGCTTCTGCTCATGCGGCACGTTGAGCCGCATCAGGTCGACCCAGTCGCCGGCGCGGCGCATCGCCTCGAAATTTTCCGTCTCGATTGGCGTGTGGCTGACCACGTTGAGCAATTGCTTGTGCGACCAGACGTCATGTTCGAGCGGGGCGATGTTGAGGTCGCCGACCAGCACCGAGCCGGACACCTCGTCATGTTCTGCCCGGATGGCATTCATCTCGGCGACGAAGTCGAGCTTGTGCTTGAACTTCCTGTTGATGACAGGATCCGGTTCGTCGCCGCCCGCCGGAACGTAGAAATTGTGGAGCAGGATCGCCTTGCCGCCGGCCCGCACCGTCACCGAGAGGTGCCGGCTATCCTCGATTTCGCAAAAGCGTCGCTTTTCGACCAATTCGATCGGCCGCCGAGCCACGGTTGCTACGCCGTGGTAGCCCTTCTGGCCATGGAAGGCGATGTGCTCGTAGCCGAGCTTGCGGAAAGCCTTTTCGGGGAACAGCTCGTCGGGAACCTTGGTTTCCTGCAGGCACAGCACGTCGGGCGCATGCTCGACGAGCAGGCGCTCGACGATCGGCATGCGCAGGCGAACGGAGTTGATGTTCCAGGTGGCGATGGAAAAGGGCATTGGCAATCCAGGACAGCGTGCGACCGGCCAGAACCGATGGGCCCCGGCGGGGAAGACGCCTTTCGGCGGAGTCAGTCCGGGAAACTGCCAGCCGCAAGCCGCAAAGACAAGCCGGACCACGCCCGCTGAGGCGTGACCCGGCGCTTTCCACAGCTATTGGTGCGATTGGCCTAGCGCGCCTTGTTGGTGTTGAGCTCGCGGTTCGCCGTGTAGTCGATGGCGAAAGTATCCGGCGCGAAGCTGACGCCTTCCTTGGTGTTGAAGATCATCACCGTCGTGTCCTTGCCCTGCGCGTCGGTGATCGTCCACTGCCGCAAGTCGAAGGTTTTCGGATCGAACATCATGGTGATCTTCGAATTGCCGAACACCGATTTATCGGCGAGCTGGATGGTGGTGAGGTCATCCTCCTGCTTGACGCTTTTGACGCGGTCGCCGGAGAGATCGATCCTGTTGTCGAGCAGCAGCTTCAAGGGTGTCTTCGACAGCGGATAGAGATCGGACGTGTTGAGCCTCTTATTCAGGATGACCACCGACTGGCCGTCTGAAATCACCCGGAAGTTTGAAGAGCCGTCGTAGTTGAAGCGGATCTTGCCTGGCCGTTCGAGGAAGAACTTGCCGCCGGTCTGCTCGCCCTTGGGGCCGAACTGCACGAATTCGCCGCTCATCGATTTGACCGAGGAAAAGTGGTCGGCGATCTTCTGCGCAGCGGTCGGCACAGCCGCCTGCGCCGAAGCCAGCACCTGGAAGCCGGGCACCGCGTTGAAGGCTGCCGCCCCCGCAAACGCCAGGCCGAGGCCCAGCAACTGACGCCGGGATGGAGCAAATGTGCTGAGCGCTGAAAGATCGTTTTTCATGTCGGTCACTCTCATCTGATTCCTGAGTTGTTCTGTGCTTGGACCCCCAGTTAGGCTGAAATTTGGCGGGTCAGACGTCCCTTGGTCGCTTCAACGCCTTGAAAGGTTCAAGGTTGCCGGACCGGGATGTCACAAGGGTCGGCCTTTCTGGTCAGAACTTGTCCTCTTCGGTCGGCACCAGGATCTCGCGCTTGCCGGCATGGTTGGCCGGGCCGACGATACCTTCCTTTTCCATCTTCTCGATGATCGAGGCGGCGCGGTTATAGCCGATGCCCAGCCGGCGCTGGATATAGCTGGTCGAGGCCTTGCCATCGCGCAGCACCACGGAGACCGCCTGATCGTAGGGATCGTCGGAATCCTCGAAATTGCTGTTGCCGCCACCGGACCCACCCTTGCCCGACGGCTCGTCGTCGTCCTCGCCATCATCCTCGGTGATGGCGTCGAGATATTCCGGCACGCCCTGCAGCTTCAGATGCGCGACGATCTTCTCGACCTCTTCATCGGCGACGAACGGGCCGTGCACGCGCTGGATGCGGCCGCCGCCGGCCATGTAGAGCATGTCGCCCATGCCGAGCAGCTGCTCGGCGCCCTGCTCGCCCAGAATGGTGCGGCTGTCGATCTTCGACGTCACCTGGAAGGAGATGCGGGTCGGGAAATTGGCTTTGATGGTGCCGGTGATGACGTCGACCGACGGCCGCTGCGTTGCCATGATGACATGGATGCCGGCGGCGCGCGCCATCTGCGCCAGGCGCTGCACGGCACCTTCGATGTCCTTGCCGGCGACCATCATCAGGTCGGCCATCTCGTCGATGATGACGACGATATAGGGCATCGGCTCGAGATCGAGGTTCTCGGTCTCGTAGATCGCCTCGCCGGTCTGGCGGTCGAAGCCGGTCTGCACGGTGCGCGAGATCTTCTCGCCCTTCTTGTCCGCCTGGCTGACGCGGGCGTTGAAGCCGTCGATGTTGCGCACGCCGACCTTGGACATCTTGCGGTAGCGGTCCTCCATCTCGCGCACGGTCCATTTCAGCGCCACCACGGCCTTCTTCGGATCGGTGACGACGGGCGTGAGCAGATGCGGGATGCCGTCATAGACCGAAAGTTCCAGCATTTTCGGATCGATCATGATCAGCCGACATTCTTCCGGCTTCAGCCGGTAGAGCAGCGACAGGATCATGGTGTTGATGGCGACCGACTTGCCCGAGCCGGTGGTGCCGGCGACCAGCACGTGCGGCATCTTGGCGATGTCGACGATGACCGCCTCGCCATTGATGGTCTTGCCCAGCGCCAGCGCCAGCTTGGCCTTCGTCGTCTCGAAGTCACGGCTGGCCAGAATCTCTCTGAGATAGACGGTTTCGCGCTTGGCGTTCGGCAGTTCGATGCCGATGGCGTTGCGGCCGGGCACCACGGCGACGCGGCAGGCGATGGCGCTCATCGAGCGCGCAATGTCGTCGGACAGGCCGATGACGCGTGACGATTTGATGCCGGGCGCCGGTTCGAGCTCATAGAGTGTGACCACCGGACCGGGACGGACGGCGATGATCTCGCCCTTGACGCCGAAGTCCTCCAGCACGCCTTCGAGCAGGCGGGCGTTCTGTTCCAGCGCGTCCTTGGACAGGCTGGCGTCGCGCACCACGTTCTTCGGCTCGGAGAGGAAGTGGAGCGACGGCATTTCGAATTTTTCCGAGCCGATCAGCGATGTCTGCGCCTCGCGCTGGACGCGGGCGCCGGGCACGGGGCGCGCCGCCGGCGCCTCGACGCGGGTGGCTGCGTCGGAGCGGAACGGCTGCACCCTGGCGGTCGGCGCGCCGCGGCGTTGCACGACAGGTTCATCGTCGAAATCGGCATCCTCGCCCGCATTGTCGAAGCGGTCGTCGAAGATGTCGGCATCGTCGGGGTCGAGCGAGGCGCTGCGGTCATTGACCATGGCGGCGAAGAATTCGGGCTCGACGCGGGCGCGGCCATCCTGGCTCATCCGCTGCTCGGCAAACTCCGCCGATTCGACCCGTTCGGCGGCGCGCCGCCAGGCTGTGGAGCGCTGCTCCATCTCCGGCTCGTACTCGTCCCGCTCCTGCCTGCGGCGCAAGGCACGGCGGTGCATCCACGCGCGCAGCGACAGCCACCAATGGGTGATGGCGCCGAGCGCCAGGATACCCTCGTCGCCTTCGTCCTCGTCATTGTCGAACAAAAGGTCGTCCTCGCGCGGATCGGCGGCGGGCTCGTCCTCCATCACGGCGAAGCCGTTCTTGCGACCGATCAGCGCCGAACCATGGGCAAAGAGCCACAGCGCGGGTGCGGCCAGCAGGATGGCGATGATGCTGGCGATCAGCCCGGTCGGATAGCCGCCGATGACGACGCCGGGGATCTTCAGCACCATGTCGCCAAACACACCGCCGAGGCCGGTGGGCAGCGGCCAGGTCTTGGGCGGCACAACGCAGCCGACCATCGCAGCGGCCAGCAGCGCGAAGCCGAACCAGGACAGCCCGCGCTTGGGCAGCCTGTCGACGCCGCGCGCGGAAAACAGCAGGAAGCCCCAGATGACCG
>NZ_RZOM01001260.1:0-1560 GCF_003999175.1 Mesorhizobium sp. M7A.F.Ca.ET.027.03.2.1
ATCGTGTGCATCCAGAAACATGAGCCAGTGGCCGCGCGCGCAATAGCGGGATTTCGGCGGCGCGCGGCCACTGGCTCATGTTTCTGGATGCACACGATTGGGTAGACGCCAGCTTCCTCGCGAAAATGCTAGCCGCACTGGAGGCCGCGCCCGATTCAGTGGCCGCCTATTGCGGCTCTCAGTGCGTGATGCCCGATGGCGAACTTATTCCGTTGAGCGTCTCGTCAGAGGTTGCGGTCCAGCCCTTTGAAACATTTGCCCGCCGGTGTGCCATCGCCACTCACGCGCTGCTGGTCGACCGGGAGACAATCGTCGAGTTAGGCGGTTTCGATGTGTCGCTGCGCACATGCGAGGACTGGGATCTGTGGCAGCGCCTCGCCCGTCTCGGCAGGAATTGGGTAATGGTCGACGAGCCGCTCGCCTTTTGCCGGGCTAGCTCCAACTCGCTCACCCGCAATTCATCTCAGATGCTGGCCGACGCGGAAATCGTGATCGCCCGTGGCTTCTCTGCCGACTCCAGAGTCAAACACCCGGTAACTATCCACGCCAACGGAGCGAACTCGGCGGATGGCCGCACCGCTTCCGAAGCACTCGCGTGGTTCGCATTTTGGAACGCCGCGTCGGATTGCGGCGGCGGCTCGGGCTCGATCAACCCGCAGTCCCTGCGCGCGCTTCCGGCCGGACGCAAGTGGGCGAGTGAGATCGCCAAGGTAGCCGTCAACGGCCTTGCGGTGGGAAGCCTGTCTGTGCCGGCGCAACTGGCTGCCAGGTGGGGCAGGTTCGGCGGCGCCATCACCGAATTGATTACCGAACTCGGCAAGGTCTGGGCCAATCCCGCGGCGGCTCGCCGCATCCAGTATCAGCTTGAGCAAATGCTTCTCAACGCCGACGATCTTGGCGCGCCGCGCAGGCTGGCGCGAACACTTGGAATCCGCGTCGACGCTCGAAATCCGACCTCGACCGAACTGCCGGAAGGAATCGACCAAATCTATGCCTACCTGATGATGGATGGCCACATCGAGGCCGTCGTACAATTCGGCGTGCTCGGGACAGTGACAAGGGATCATTGGATTGAACTGATCCGGAATTTCGCACCGCAAAAAGAGGCTGGCGCCAACACTCCGAACACGCTTCCAGCCGGGGCATTGTCAGGCACAGCCGAACGCGGGCCTGATCCGGACAGCCACTTCGGCAAACTCGCGCGATTGGCCGCGCAAGCGCGGGAGTTGGTCCGGTCGAGCGCCGAACCAGCCGAGCCTTCTGCCGCGCCGCGGCGTGCACGGGTCAGGCACGACGAGGATCGCACGTCGTTCTGGAATGGCTATTTCGCGACCGAGGATCCCTGGAACTACGGTTCGTCCTATGAGCAGGAAAAATACGAGCGGCAACTCGAAATCCTGCCTGCCGGCCCCATCGGACGGGCGCTTGAGCTGGCCTGCGCGGAGGGCCATTTCACGCGGCAGCTGGCGCCGCGAGTGGGCCATCTGACCGCAACCGACATCTCCGCCATAGCCGTCGGACGGGCCCGCGCGCGATGCAGCGATCAGCCGAATATTGAAT
>NZ_RZOM01001261.1:0-1558 GCF_003999175.1 Mesorhizobium sp. M7A.F.Ca.ET.027.03.2.1
GTTTCCTGCTGTGGTTCTCGACGGCTTCCTCGATGCCGACGCGGGCGTCGGCGAGCCGCTGGATGTCGCTGTCGAACGAACGCGACACGACATGGCGGGCGGCCTCCATGCGCCCGGCGAAGTCGCTGGCGCGGGCTTCGAGCATGGAGGAGGTCGAGGTGACGATGTCGGCCATGTCGGCGCCGATCTGGGTCTTGCCCTGATCGATCATCGCCGACAGCGTGTCCTTGCTCTCGGCGAAGGTGTGCGCGATTTCGCGGGCGCGCTCGACCAGCGTTTCGTTGATCTGGCGGGCGCGGGCCTCGAGTGCCGCATTGAGCTTCTGCGTTCCGGTGTCCAGCGCCTCGGCGCGGGTCTGGAACTCGCTGATCAGGGCCTGGCCGCGTTCGGCGAGCGTCCGCTCGATGCCGTTGAGGCTGGCCTCGAACTCGGAATTGAGGGTGCGTGCGGCGCCGCCGAGCAGCGACACCATGCCGGTGGTGCGATCGTCGAGCAGATCGGTCAACGACCGTGTCAGGCCGTCAGTGGTGTCCGTCAGCTTGGCAATGCGGGTGTCGAGAAGGCTGGCGAAGGCCTCGCCCGAGGTCGACAGACGGTCGGTGATCGAATCGAGCCGGCCTTCGACGGAATCGAAGATCGACATCGAGCTTTCGTTGATGCGATCGATCAGCGTGTCGCCGGAATTGGTGATCGTCATCGACAATTTGGTCGATGCATTGAGGATCGAGTCGCGGATGATGTCGGAAGCGGCGCCGATCTCGTCCTTCAGCGTCTCATGCGCGCCGGTGATCGAGGCGCGGACGCGCTCGGCATGGGTGACGACGGCTTCGCGCTCGCTGCCGAGCCCGTCGACCAGCGAGCGGATGCGGGATTCGTTCTCGGAATAGGAGCGTTCGATCTGGTTGACTTCGCTGTGGACAAGCGTTTCCAGCTCGACGGCGCGGGCAAGCGTGCGTTCGATGCCTTCGCCCATGGCCGCGACCTCGCGACGAACGGCCTGGCCGATCATCATGACGCGATCCTGGGCAAGGTTTTCCGGCTCGGTCAGGCGGAAGGCCACTTCGGTCATCGACTGTGCGGCGATGCGCATTTCTTGGGCGCGGCGAATCATGGCGGCGAAGGCCCAGAACAGGATGACGGGCACAATGGCCGCGACCGCAAGGCCGATCAACTCCGGACGGGCAAGGAACTGGTCGAGCGTACGGATTCTCCAGATGCTCGGTCCGAAAAGCAGATTGGCCAAACCGCCGGCGCCAGCGAACCAGGCGAGCGAAACGAAGGCAACGACCCAGTAAATGGTGTTCGAGGCACGCCTGTTGAGGCTGTGCAGGAGCGTCTTATAGTCCTTCTGGCGATCGTCATTGGCCGGTGCGAAACCAGCGGGCTGGGCGCCATTGCGCGGTTCCACGGGGCGCAATTCGGCAGGCTTTGCCTTGGGCGCGGGTTTCGCGGCGTGGTTCTGATTGACTACGGGCTCCGGGTTTTGTTCCGGCTTATGATTGCGTCCCTCGCGCGCCAACTCGTCGGCCGCCTGGGATATCTGAGCTTCCAGATCCTC
>NZ_RZOM01001262.1:0-1556 GCF_003999175.1 Mesorhizobium sp. M7A.F.Ca.ET.027.03.2.1
GGGTGAAGATGGTGGCTGCTCCGGAGATCAGCAACGAGCTCAGCCCGCCATAGAGCATCCTGGCCATGACATCGCGCCCCTGGCTGTCGGCGCCGAGGAAATAATTGCCCAGCCGCCAGGTCGGGCCGAGCGGTGTGTAGCCAAGCCCTAGCCCTTCCGTCGATTGTTCCATCACCGGAACGTCGGCACCGTCGATCTGGATGACGGCGTCGAGCGTCGAGGCGAAGGGGTCCACGCCTGCCCATTTTGCATAAAGAGGCGCACTGAGGCAGGCAAGGACGATGAGGAGGAACACGGCCAGCGACGCCATGGCAGCCCTGTCCCTTGCCAGCTTCGCAAACGCGACGGCCCAGGGCCCTCGCGTCTTGCGCGGCGCGGCGACAGCTACGTTCGACACGGACGTGCCCCTCCGCGGTTCGTTACTGCACCCAGGCCATCACTGCACCCAGGATTGGGTGATCATCCAGTTGAACTGCCGGTTGAACTTGAAATTGCCGAGACGTTTGCTGACAAAGTCAAGCCGCTTCGGCGTGAAGAGGCCAACGGCGGGTGCCTTGTCGGTGACTTGCCTGTCGATTTCAGCCCACATTTTGTCGGCGGCTTTCTGATCGGTGACGCCGAGGTCCAATGCCTTTTGCATCTTGGCGTCGATTTCCTTGTCGCAGAAGCCGGCGATGTTGATCGAGGCGTCCGAACCTTCACGGAAGGAGGCGCAGCTGAACAGGATGTTCAGGAAGTCCGAAGCCGCAGGATAGTCCTTGTACCATTGGGTAACGGACATCTGCACCTTGTTGTTGGTGTTCTGAATGTAGGTGAACTGGATATTGGACGAGATCGGCTTGACGTCGGCGACATAGCCGATGCTGGTCAGAACGCTCTGCAGATAGACGCCGATGGACCGCGAAATGGCGGTGTCCTCGACGATGATCGTCACCTTCTGGCCCTTGGTGCCGGAGTCCTCGACGAGCTGCTTTGCCTTGTCGAGATCAGGAGCCGACCATTTGGCGCCCGGATTCTTGGTGAAGGGGCAATAGTCTTCATGGCCGGGGAAGTCCGGGGGCAGGACCTGACAGACCGGCGAGGCCAGCACCTTGCCGCCGAACAGCTTGACCAGCGTGTTGCGATCGATCGCATAGGCAACGGCCTGGCGGGCTTTTTCATTGTCGAAGGGTGCGAGACGGTTGTTCAGCGGCGCGTACCACCAAGCCGAAAGCGGTGAGATGTGCAGCTGGTCCATGGACTTGCTGCCCAGTTCGCCCAGGCGATCGCTGGGCAGAGCGTCGAACATCCAGTCCGCTTCGCCGTTCTGGATCGCGGTGACGGCTGCCTCTTCGGACAGGCCGAAATCATATTGGACGACATCCGGATAGCCGTCCGGCTGGGCTTCTTCGCTCCACTGCTTGAAATTGGGGTTGCGGGAAACCGTCATGCCCTTGTTCGGGTCGAAGGCGGAGATCATGTACGCGCCGGTGCTGGGAATGGGCTTGGAGCCCATGTCTTCGGCGGGCGTGTCCGCCGGCAGGACCACGGCATGCGGCAAGGCGAGCTTGTAGAGC
>NZ_RZOM01001263.1:0-1556 GCF_003999175.1 Mesorhizobium sp. M7A.F.Ca.ET.027.03.2.1
CGCGTATCCCAAGCGTGCGCGAAGTGGTCGCTTCGTTGTCGGGCGGCCAACGCCAGACGGTGGCGATCGCCCGCTCGCTGCTGCTCGAACCCAAGCTCATCCTGCTCGACGAGCCGACGGCGGCGCTCGGCGTGGCGCAGACGGCGGAAGTGCTCAACCTGATCGAGCGCGTGCGCGACCGCGGCCTCGGCGTCGTCATCATCAGCCACAATATGGAAGACGTGCGCGCCGTCGCCGACCGCATCGTCGTGCTGCGGCTTGGCCGCAACAACGGCATCTTCACCCCCGATGCCTCGAACCAGGAACTGGTCAGCGCCATCACCGGCGCGTCGAACAATTCGGTATCGCGGCGCGCCGAGCGGAGACAGGCCAGGCAAGACCAAACCCAGGAGCCACGCCCATGAGCCGCGAAGCCGAACAGGCCGCCCCCGTGCCGCCGCAGCTCGACCGCGCCGATGTGCGCGTCAAGCACGAGGCGGGGATCGGCGGCGCCATCCGCAGGTTCTTCGACCGGGTCCGCTCAGGCGATCTCGGCTCGCTGCCGGTTATCGTCGGGCTGGTCATCATCTGGACGGTGTTTGCCAGCATCAACCCGATCTTCTTGTCATCAAGCAATCTGGTCAATCTGCTGTTCGATTGCTCCACCGTGGGAGTCATCGCGCTCGGCATCGTCTGCGTTTTGATGGTCGGCGAAATCGACCTGTCTGTCGGTTCGATCAGCGGCTTTGCCTCGGCTATGGTCGGTACGCTGTGGGTCAACCAGGGCTGGCCGGTGGCGCTCGCCATTCTGGCCGCTGTCGCCGTCGGCGGCTTTATCGGCGCACTCTACGCGCTGCTGTTCAACCGGCTGGGCATGCCGAGCTTCGTCTCGACGCTGGCCGGTCTGCTGGCGGTGCTTGGCCTGCAGCTCTACATTCTCGGCTCGACCGGCTCGATCAATCTGCCCTACGGCTCGAACCTGGTGAATTTCGGCCAGCTGCTGATGATGCCGAAGTTCGTCTCGTTCGCTCTGGCGGCCGTGCCCGGTATCGTCATGCTGGTCACCGGCCTGCGCACTGTCGCGCGCCGCCGCGCCGCCAACCTGTCGGCGCCGTCGACCGGCGGGCTCGTCACGCGCGCGGTCGTGATCACGGTCATCCTCGAACTCATCGTCTTCTATCTCAACCAGGCGCGCGGCATTCCGTGGATGTTCGGCCTGTTCGTCGGCCTGGTCATATCAATGCATTACGCGCTGACGCGGACCAAATGGGGCCGCTCGATGTCGGCGGTCGGCGGCAACCGCGAGGCGGCAAGGCGCGCCGGCATCAATGTGCGGCTGATCTATTCGAGCGCCTTCGTGCTGTGCTCGATGCTGGCCGCTTTCGGCGGCGTGCTGTCGGCGGCCCGCCTGGCCTCGGCCAGCCAGCAGGCCGGCACCGGCGACGTCAACCTCAACGCCATCGCGGCGGCCGTCATAGGCGGTACCAGCCTGTTCGGCGGTCGCGGCAGTGCGTATTCGGCGCTGCTCGGCATCATCGTCATCCAGTCGATCGCCAGCGGCCTGACGCTGCTCGATC
>NZ_RZOM01001264.1:0-1552 GCF_003999175.1 Mesorhizobium sp. M7A.F.Ca.ET.027.03.2.1
CGAGACGCAAGCGGAAGGCGACGCCGAAAGGCTGGCAATCGATCTCGCGATGATTGGCTTCGACCTGGTGATCGCGGCCGGCGGCGACGGCACCGCCAGCGAAGTGGCCGACGGGCTGCTGCAAGCGGCCAGGGAAAGCGGCCGGACCACCGAGCTTGGGCTCTTGCCATGCGGCACCGGCATCGATTTCGCGCGTGGGCTAGGGCTGCCGAAAAAGGTCGATGCCGTGCTGAAGCGGATCGCCGAAGCCAAGCCCCGCAAGGTCGATGTCGGACGCATCTGCTACGTCGACGATCACGGCGCGCTGGCCAGCCGGCATTTCATCAACATCGCCAGCCTGGGGCTTTCCGGCGCCACCGACCGCGCCGTCAATGCCGACAAGCGCAAGGGCAGGATGTCGGCCAAGGCGCTGTTCCTGTGGCGCACCGTGGTCGAGTTCATCCGCTACCGCTTCCAGGAGGTCAGGATAACGGTCGACGACGGCGTCCCCGTCGAAGCGCGCATGGCGCTGGTGGCGGTGGCAAATGGAAAGTTCTTCGGCGGCGGCATGATGGTCGCGCCGGATGCGGAACTGACCGACGGGCAGTTCGACATCGTCATCCTGCGCGCGGCCGGCAAGCTGAAGCTGATCTGGGACATCCGGCTGCTCTATGGCGGCCGGCATCGCAATCATCCTGCGATCACCATCCTGCGCGGCAGGAAAGTGGTGGTCGAACCGCTCGGCGATGCGTCAGAGAATGGCGCGCTGGTCGACATAGACGGCGAGTCGCCGGGACGCATACCCGCGACCTTCGAGATCCTGCCCGGCGCATTGACGCTCAGATACTGAATCAAGCCGTTGACAGATTGATTCAGATGGATCCGCCGATCCAGCCAACGCCCTGAAATCGTTTGATATCCAGCCGGCGTCAGAGTTCGAGCTTGGCCGGGAAACCAGGTGCGCGCAGGTCGGTGCCGACGGCATCTTCCAACAGTTTGACGATCTGGGTCGACCAGGCGCCGCCGCCATAGGCGGCCTTGCCTTGCTGAAAAATGGCGTTGACGCGCGATGCCAGCTCAAGCGGCACGCCGGACTGTTCGCCCATTGCCAGCGCGAAGCCGAGGTCCTTCAGCGCCAGGTCCATGGTGAAGCCGATGTCGTAGGAGCCGTTGAGGATGAGCTGGCTTTCGGTCTCGTGGACGAAGCTGTTGCCGGAGGACGCGACGATGGCGTGATAGGCTTGGGCGAGGTCGAGCCCGCCCTGTCTGGCCAGCATCAATGCTTCGCCGGCGGCGACGAGATGGATGAAGGCGAGCATGTTGGTGATCACCTTGATCACCGCCGCCGAGCCGACCGGGCCCATCAGAAACGATTTTGCGCACATCGCCTCGATGGCGGGGCGATGACGTTCATAGAGTGCGGCGTCGCCACCGACCAGCGCGGTGATCTTCCCAGCCGCCGCCAGGTGCACGCCACCGGTGACTGGGCATTCCAGCGTCTCGATGCCCCTGGCCGAGGCGAGGGCGGCGAGGCGGGTAATTTCGTCGCGGCCGTTGGTCGACATCTCGATCC
>NZ_RZOM01001265.1:0-1545 GCF_003999175.1 Mesorhizobium sp. M7A.F.Ca.ET.027.03.2.1
GTTCGTGGCCGCGCAATGATTTCATGGCCTTGCCGGTATCATATTTGCGTGACTTCGAGGGAGAAGAATGTTCGAGCCGCCGCCACAGGCTTTGGTCGAATCCAGCACGGCGCATCTTTTCGGCGCTTTGGAAACGCGTTACGCTCCCTTCATGGACTTGTTGCGCCACAAGAAGACGGTCGCCAGCCGCGGCTTTCTCGACGATCAGTTCCTGATTGCCATGCCCGGCATGAAGGACGACCGTTTCACGCGCTCGGTCATCTATGTCTGCGCACATTCCGATGAAGGCGCCATGGGGCTGATCATCAACCAGACGCAGCAGATGCTGTTTCCGGATCTGCTCGTGCAACTGGGCATCATGAACGAGCAGGAGGCGATCCGATTGCCGGCGCAGGCCCGCGATTTCGTCGTGCGCAATGGCGGACCCGTGGATCGCAGCCGGGGCTTCGTCCTGCATTCGGGAGACTATCGGGTGGAATCGTCGCTGACCGTTTCCGACGACATCTGCCTGACGGCGACCGTCGACATATTGCGCGCCATATCGTCCGGCCGCGGGCCTCGTCATGCGCTGATGGCGCTCGGCTATTCCGGCTGGGGCGCCGGCCAGCTGGAGACCGAGATCGCCGAAAATGGCTGGCTGACCTGTCCGGCCAATGCCGAGCTTCTGTTCGACACCGATATCGAGCGCAAATACGACCGGATCCTCGCCTCGATCGGTATCGACCTTGCGCATCTCAGCTTGGCGGCCGGACACGCCTAAACCCCATCAGCCTCATCGCGGAGCCCGTTTCGAAACTCGCTCTGGAGAGTCATATGGTGGTGTTTTCGAGAACCGGAGCGCAGCGGACATTCGGGTCCGTGCACCGGAAGCGCAGAAAACGCCGTCAGATGGCCGCCAGAGTAGAGTTTCCAAACGGGCTCTCACGCTTGCGTCAGCGGATACTGCTCTTTTAGCGTCTTCAGCACCTGGTCGCCCGGCATCGGGGCGCCGAACATGAAGCTCTGCACATATTCGCAGCCCATCTGACGCAATTCCAGCGCATCGCTCTCGTCCGAAATGCCTTCGGCGACGACGGACAGACCGAGCTCATGCGCCATGTTGACCATCGACTTCAGCAGCACCGCGCGCTTGGGCGTGTTGTCGTCGACGAAGCTCTTGTCGATCTTGATGGTGTCGAAGGGGAAACGCGTCAGGTAGGCCAGTGAGGAGTAGCCGGTGCCGAAATCGTCCAGCGACAGGCCGATGCCGAGTTGCTTCAGCTTGGTCAGCACATGCGCGGTCTGCTCGGGATTGTCCATGACAAGCGATTCGGTGAGCTCCAGCCGGAAGCAGCGCGGCTTCAGATTGGCCCGCGCGATGACCGAGCGGACGTCGCTGACCAAGTCGCGGCGGATCAGCTGGCGGCTGGACAAATTGACCGAGACCGACAGCGGCGCGTCACCGATCTGTTTTTGCCAGCTGGCGAGATCTTCCGCCGCCTGCTGCATGGCAAACAGGCCGAGCTGCACGATAAGCCCGCAGCTTTCGGCGACCGGGATGAAATC
>NZ_RZOM01001266.1:0-1540 GCF_003999175.1 Mesorhizobium sp. M7A.F.Ca.ET.027.03.2.1
GCCCTGGTCGCCATGCCGGCGATGTTCGCGCTCGGCTGGCTGCTGCAGACCGTCGTGCTGAACCGCGTGCTGGGCAAGGACATCCTGCCGCCGCTTTTGGTCACCTTCGGCCTGTCGGTCGCCCTGCAGAACGGCCTGCTCGAGGCCTTCTCCGCCGACAGCCGCCGCATTCCGGTGGGCGTGTTGGAAGGGGCATCGCTCGATCTCGGGCTGGTCACGGTGGGGATCATGCCGCTGATGACCTTTGCCTCGGCGATCGTGATGATCATTGCCCTGAACGGGCTCTTTTACCACACCGCGCTCGGCCGTGCCTTCCGCGCCACCTCGGACGACGCCGTGACGGCGGGGCTGATGGGGATAGAGCCGAAGCGGATTTTCGCGATCGCCACCGGGATCGCCATGGTCGTGGTGACGCTGGCGGCCCTCTATCTCGGCATGCGGGCAAACTTCGATCCTTCGATCGGGCCGGCGCGGCTGATCTATGCCTTCGAGGCGGTGATCATCGGCGGCCTCGGCAGCCTATGGGGAACGCTCGCGGGCGGGATCATCATCGGCGTGGCGCAGACGTTTGGTGCCGCGCTCAATCCGGAATGGCAGATCCTGGCCGGCCACATCGCCTTCCTGGCCGTGATGCTGCTCAAACCGCGCGGGCTTTTTCCGCGCGCAGTGGATTGAGGGGCGGCATGTATCGACTGACAACCCGCACCCGCGCCGGAACCGTAACCGCGATCACGGTGCCGATCGTCATCGTCGCCGCGCTCGCGCTGCCTGCCGTGGCCTCGCGGGGCGTCATACAGGATCTGTTCTTCATCCTCACCATGCTGACGCTGGCGCAGATATGGAACCTTCTGGCGGGCTATGGCGGCCTGGTCTCGGTGGGTCAGCAGGCCTTCGTCGGCATCGGCGCCTACGCGATGTTCGCCGGCGTGATCCTGCTTGGCTGGAATCCGGTCCTGGCGATCCCACTGGGGGGGCTTGCGGCGCTGGTGCTGGCGGTTCCGACGGCCTTCTTCGCATTCCGTTTGCAGGGCGCCTATTTCGCCATCGGCACCTGGGTGATCGCTGAAGTGACGCGCCTGCTGGTCGCGCAGTGGAAGGCGCTCGGCGGCGGCACCGGCACTTCGCTGCCGCGCGAGGCGACGAGCAGCATCCTGGGCACCGATGCGATCAGGGCGCTGTTCGGCGTCCGCGAGGCCGCGGCACGCGACGTCCTGGCCTACTGGCTGGCTTTGGCGTTGGTCGTAGCTGTGACCGGCGGCATCTATTGGCTGCTGCGCAATCGCCTCGGGCTGGCGCTGGCGGCGGTGCGCGACAATGTCGACGCGGCGCAATCGGTCGGCGTCGATACCGGCCGGCTCAGATGGGCGATCTTTCTGATCGCCGCGGCCGCCACCGGGCTGACCGGCGCGCTGATCTTTCTGCAGACGGCCCGCATCTCGCCGGGAGCGGCCTTTGCCGTCACCGACTGGACCGCCAACGTCATCTTCATAGTCGTCATCGGCGGCATCGGCACCATCGAGGGGCCGATCCTCGGTGTGCT
>NZ_RZOM01001267.1:0-1539 GCF_003999175.1 Mesorhizobium sp. M7A.F.Ca.ET.027.03.2.1
GGCGGAAAACTTCCACTAGACCGCTTGCCGCACGACCCGAAAATCGGGATCGATTTTCGGAAAGGATCATGCGCAAATTAAAAGTGCTACAGCGTCCTTTGCGCATCCAAACGGACGCGCGACGCTGTAGTGGCTCCCCATAGCATGAGTCCGGAAGCTGGAAAGGGTTCGTCTCGATGAAAAAAGCCAAAGAAAGTCCCACCGCGCCAACTTCGGGGCCGCTGAAGATCAGGATCGGCGGCAAGGAGAGGGAGTTCGACATCGAAAATCCCGCGCTTCCCGACTGGGTCGAGGACAACAAGCTGACCGCCGGCGGCTATCCCTACGACAAGAAGATGAAAAGCGACGAGTATGACGAGATGCTCGAGAAGCTGCAGATCGAGTTGGTCAAGGCGCAGGCCTGGCTGCAGTCGACCGGCAAACGGGTGATGGCGCTGTTCGAGGGTCGCGATGCTGCAGGCAAGGGCGGCACGATCTTCGTGGTGCGCCAGTACCTCAATCCGCGCACGGCACGCAACGTGGCGCTGACCAAGCCGACCCCGACCGAGCTTGGGCAATGGTACTACCAGCGCTATGTCGACCACTTCCCGACTTCAGGCGAATTCGTCACCTTCGACCGCTCCTGGTACAACCGCGCCGGTGTCGAGCCGGTGATGGGTTTCTGCACCCCGCAGCAGCACGAGCAGTTTCTTGAGGAGACGCCGCATTTCGAGCGGATGATCTCCAACGAGGGCATCCACTTCTTCAAATTCTGGCTGAACATCGGCCGGGAAACGCAGCTCGAGCGCTTCCATGACCGTCGCTACAGCCCGCTGAAGAGCTGGAAGTTTTCGCCCATCGACGTTGCAGGCATCACCAAGTGGGACGACTACACCAAGGTGCGCGACACCATGTTCGAGCGCACCCACAAGGAATTCGCGCCGTGGATCATCGTACGGGCCAATGACAAGCGGCGCGCGCGGCTGGCGATCATGCGGCGCATCCTGTCGTCTCTGCCCTATGAGGGGCGCGATCTCGAAATCATCGGCAAGGAAGACAAGAAGATCATCGGCGAAGGGCCGTCATTCCTCGGCAAGCAGGATTGACGCTTCCGCGCCGCGCGGCCTTGGCCGCGCGGCGCGTTCCTTGAGGCTTTCGCTCAGGCCGCGAGCCGGGCGATGCGCTGCAATCGCCGCAGCGTGGTGTCGTCCTGCAGCGCCTGCTGGAAAAGCGAAATCTCCTGATCGATGCGGTCGCAGAGGGCCTCGGTGTTCCCTTTCAGCAGGCCGCGCGTCTGCAGCAGGGCGGCGACCGGCTTCTTGACAAGCTGTCTCGCCCGGCCGAGGGCCGCCTCCTCGACGGTGCCTCCCGGCACGATCTCCGCGACCAGGCCGAGCGCCCTGGCGTCCTCGGCGCGAAGCGTGTCGCCGAGGCAGAAGAAGCGGAAGGCACCGGCATAGCCGAGCTTCTGCGGCGCCAGGATGCTGGTCGCCGCGTCCGGCACCAGGCCGAAATCGACGAACGGCACCCTGAACGTGCTCTCATCGGACGCGATCACCA
>NZ_RZOM01001268.1:0-1539 GCF_003999175.1 Mesorhizobium sp. M7A.F.Ca.ET.027.03.2.1
GTCCTGAACAGCCCGATGGCCAGCGCTGTCGTCGACACGGTGAAGGACAGGCCGAGCGCCTGGATCAGGTCTTCTTTCTCCAGCCGCAGCGATTGCAGATAGGGCACCGCCGGGATGACGAAGACGCCGGTGGCGCCGGTGACCATTCCGGTCGCCATGCCAACCAGCGGTGACATCAAGGCCTCGTGGCGCGCCGGCGTGGTGAAGCCGGCCTTGGCGAGGCCGAGGATGGCATAGAGCACCAGCGCCACGCCCAGCCCCGCCGAGGCTACCCCGGTATGCGCGCCGGTCAACAGACCGGCGCCAGTGACGGTGCCGAGCACCACCCCGGCCATCATCGTCCACAGCCGCTTGCACAGGCCGCCGAAGGACGGGCCGGTCAGCAATTGCCAGAGATTGGTGACCAGCGACGGGATCAGCAGCAAAGCGGCGGCCTGTGCCGGCGGCATCGTCACCGCCAGCAGGCCCATCGCCACGGTCGGCAGCCCCATGCCGACGACGCCCTTGACGAAACCGGCGGCGAGGAAGACGGCGCCGATCCAGGCGATGACGCCGGCGCTCAGCATGATCGCAATCTTAGGGCGGGATCAGTCATGCAGCAGCATGTCGGTGGCGTCGGCATCCGGCGTGGTTTTTACCGGCGCGGTATCGCGGCTGATGGGAGCGGCCGTCGCCGCGCATCCACGCAGGCCAGGCTCCGCACGCACCACGGCAAGGCAGGCCACGACGACGGCCAGCACGATCGCCGTGCTTTCAAGAATGCCGAGCCGGCCTGATGCTCGTTCGTTCATCACACTTCTCCTTCGAAACTGTTTGACGAAGATCCCGACCGATCACAATGTGGAAGTTGCGCTGCCAGCCTTCGGCCAGGACGAAGGCTGGAGAGCCGACCGCCTCCCCGAACGCCTAATGTTCACAGGAGCAAAAGAATGCGCTTCGATCTGGTCGATCTCCGCCTGTTCCTGCTGGTCGCCGAGCGCGGCAGCATCACCCATGGCGCAGAGCTTGCCGGGCTGGCTTTGGCGTCGGCCAGCGCCCGTATCAAGGGCATGGAGGAGCGGCTCGGCGCACCGCTCTTGGAGCGCCGTCGCCGTGGCGTGGTGCCGACGGCCGCCGGACAGGCGCTGCTACATCATGCACGGGCGGTGCAGAACCAGATCGAGGCGATGGCCGGCGACCTCGCCGCCTATGCCACGGGCCTGCGCGCCCGCGTGCGGCTGCTGGCCAACACCGCCGCCACCAGCGAGCTGCTTCCCAAGATCCTGCCGGCTTTCCTGGTCGCGCATCCTCGCATCGACATCGATTTCGACGAGCGCCCCAGCCACGAGATCGCTGAGGCCGTGGCCAGTGGCGCCGCCGACCTCGGCATCGCCGCGACTTGGGCCGGCCTGTCGCATCTTGAGCAGAGACCGTTCTTCATCGACCGGCTGGTGGTGATCGCCGCACGGAACTGGCCCGGCCTTGAGGGCCGCACCACCAACCTCACCGAGGTTCTCGGCGAACCCTTTGTCGGTCTCAGCACCGGCCATGCACTGCAGG
>NZ_RZOM01001269.1:0-1536 GCF_003999175.1 Mesorhizobium sp. M7A.F.Ca.ET.027.03.2.1
GCTCGGACATTGGGTCACCGGCGGCGACATCGCCGCGCGTATCGTCTGGGCGCAGGACATCGTGCGTGGCAAGGCGATCAGGGATGCGATCCGGCTGATCACCGATCTGGTCGGCACCGGCGTCGCCAGTCAGGAATCCGTTCCGGCTGCCTTCGCCGTGCTGGAAGTCGCCCGTGGCGACCCCTGGCAAGCAGCCATCATCAGCGCCAATCTCGGCGGCGACACCGATACGATCGGCGCCATCGCTGCCGGCATGGCCGGCGCCTGCACCGGCTTTTCCCGATTGCCGCAAGAGCACATCCTCCGGCTTGTCGGCATCGACTTGTCAGAGGTTGGCGCGCTCGCCGCCGACCTTGTCGCGGCAAGGGCGGCGAAAGCCGGCTCCAGCAAGGACGCGGCGGCGTGAGCGGCCGTCTCGTCCATATAGGCAGTGCCGTGGTCGATTATGTCTACCGCATCGACGCTTTGCCGGCGCCCGGCATGGAAAAGACGGCATCGAGCTTCGCCCAGGTCGCCGGCGGCGGCTTCAACATGATGGTGGCGGCCAGCCGCACCGGCATGCAGGTGGTGTTCGGCGGCCAACTCGGCAGTGGGCCGAATGGCGACTTCCTGCGCACCGCCTTCATGGCCGAGAACATCGCGACACTGACGCCGCCATCGCCCTTGATGGACAGCGGCAATTGCGTCGCCATGATCTCCAGCGACGCCGAACGCACCTTCGTGTCATGGCCAGGTGCGGAGAGCATACTCAGCCTCGAAATGATGGCGCCGGTCGCGGTGGCACCGGGCGATTGGGTGTTCACCTCCGGCTATACGCTGAGCTACCCCAAGAGCCGCGATGCGCTCACCGACTGGATCGAGGCGCTGCCGGCGAATATTCCCTTCGTGTTCGACCCGACCCCGGTCATCTCGGATATTCCACGCTCCATCCTGTCGCGGGTGCTTGCCCGCACCACATGGCTGAGCTGCAACACGATGGAGGCGGCTGAGATCGCCGGTTTGGGCAATGTCGAGGCTGTCGCTGCACGACTTCTGGTCGACCATTGCCCACGCGCTGCGGGCGTGGTCATCCGCGCCGGCGCGAAGGGTTGCCATATCAGGCTGGCCGATGGCTCAGCCCAGACCATTGCCGGCTTCAAGGTCAACGCCGTCGACACCAATGGCGCCGGCGACACCCATATCGGCGCTTTCGTCAGCGCGCTGGCGCACGGAATCTCGCCCTTCGAGGCAGCGCGCTATGCCAATGCTGCTGCTGCTGTTTCGGTCACCCGCCATGGCGGCTCGTCGGCGCCGACGAATCGCGAAATCCAGACATTCCTGAGCCATGCCGCCGACCCATCGGGAGCAGGCCGGACACAGAAGGCCAATGCATAACAGCTGGAAAAGCCTGACAAGCCCGGGAACCGGGCAAACCCACAGAGAGGAACCAACCATGCGCATGCCTGATTTGACTGCTCTGCTGACGGCGACCGCCGTCTTTACCTCCGCACTTGCGTTCGCCGCCAAGGCCGACGAAGTGCATGTGCTCAACTGGAA
>NZ_RZOM01000126.1:0-9014 GCF_003999175.1 Mesorhizobium sp. M7A.F.Ca.ET.027.03.2.1
TATCTGGTGTTTGCCGGCGCCGGCGCCTTCGCGCTGGACAACCGCCGCAGCGCCTGACGCCCAGAAGAAGGGGCGTGACTAGTGCATGTCACCCAAAAGTGCCCAGCGGTTTTGGGACAACGACATGCACAAAACAGGTGCCTGAAGCGCATCGGCGAAGCCGAAGCGCTTCAGGCACGCATCCGTTCGAAATTGGCGTCGAACAGCGGCACCGCCTGCATGCGTGCCGTATGGCGCTTGCCCAGCAGCTCGATTTCGAAGCCGTCGCTCTCATCGGCGATCTCCTTCGGCACATAGCCGACGGCGACGGACTTCTTCGAATGATGTGCATAGCCGCCCGACGTCACCCAACCGCGCACGGCGCCATCGAACCAGATCGGCTCGTCGCCAATGACATCGGCATCGTCGGCATCGACGATAAAGGCGCGCAGGCGCAATTTGCCGCCCTGCCTGCGCTCGGCCAGCGCCGCGGCCTTGCCGATGAAATCGGCGTCCTTGCCGTAAGCAACAAAGCGGTCGAGCCCCGCTTCCAGCGGCCCGTAGATCGGCCGGTACTCGCGCCCCCATGAGCCGTAATTCTTGTCCAGCCGCAGCGCATTGAGCGCGCGCGAGCCGAAGAGACCGATGCCGAATTCCTCGCCCGCCGCCATCAGCGCTTGATAGGCGGCGCGCTGGTATTCCGGCGCCACCCAGATTTCGTAGCCGAGATCGCCGGTATAGCTCACACGGCCGACCAGGCACGGCGCCATGCCGATATCCATCCGGCCAATGGCCATGAAGGAAAATGCCGCGTTGGAGACATCCGAGCGCGTGGCCTTTGCCAGCACATCCCGCGCCTTCGGGCCGGCGATCGACAGACCGGTGAGCCTCGCGCCCAGCGCTTCGATGCGGACCGATCCATCGTCAGGCAGGTGCTTCTCGAACCAGCGCATGTGGTATTGCTCGGCGATGCCGGAGCCGGCGAGGAACCAGCCATCCTCCCCCAGATTGGCCAGCGTGAAGTCGCCGATGAGCCTGCCGTCCTGCTTCAGCATCGGCGCCAGCGTCATGCGGCCGGGTTTCGGCAGTTTGCAGGTAAGCATCCGGTCGAGCCAGGCGGCCGCTCCCTCACCCGTCACCTTGTATTTGGCGAAGCTCGAAATCTCGGACAGGCCGACACTGTCACGAACCGTCGCGACCTCCTTGGCGACCTGTGTGAAGTCGCTCGAGCGGCGCCACGAGAACTCGTCCTTGACGCCTTCCGGCGCGTACCACAGCGGCACTTCCAGCCCATAGGCAACGCCCCATTGCGCACCCTTGGCTGACAGCAGATCATAGATCGGCGTCGTCTTCAGCGGCCGCCCGGCGGGCAGCTCCTCATTGGGGAAGCGGATCGAAAAGCGCCTGGAATAATTCTCGCGCACCTTGGCGTTGGTGTAGGCCATCGTCGCCCAGTCGCCGTAGCGCGCGACATCCATCGCCCAGATATCGGCGCCGGGATCGCCCTCGATCATCCAGTTCGACAAAGCAAGGCCGACGCCGCCGCCTTGCGAAAAACCGGCCATGACACCGCAGGCGACCCAGAAGCCCGGCAGGCCGCGCACCGGCCCGACCAGCGGGTTGCCGTCAGGGGCGAAAGTGAAGGGGCCGTTGATGATCTGCTTGATGCCGGTGTTCTGGAAGGCGGGGAAATGGCGGAAGCCGACCTCCAGCGACGGCGCGATGCGGTCGATGTCCGGCTCCAGCAATTCATGGCCGAAATTCCATGGCGTCTGGTATTCGGACCACGGCTTGTTGGCCTTCTCATAGGTGCCCATCAGCATGCCGCCGCGCTCCTGGCGCAGGTAAAGCTCGCCGTCGAAATCGACCGCGTGGATGATCTCGGTGCCGGTCTTGGCATTCCAGGCGGCGACCTCAGGCATGTCCTCGGTGATCAGGTACATGTGCTCCATGGCCAGCACAGGCAGTTCAAGACCAACCATGCGGCCGACCTCGCGCGCCCACAGGCCGCCGGCATTGACGACATGCTCGGCCACCACCTCGCCCTTGTTGGTGATGACGCGCCATAGCCCGTCGGGCCGCCGCACGATGTCCTCGACCTTGGTGAAGCGCTCCACTTCCGCCCCAAGTTTCCGCGCGGCCTTGGCATAGGCATGGGTGACGCCTGAGGGATCGAGATGGCCGTCCTCCTTGTTCCTGACCGCGCCGACGAACTGCTTGGGATCGAGCAGCGGCATCAGCTGGGCCGCTTCGTTGGGCGAGATCTCCTCGAGCTCGATGCCGAGATAACGGCCCTTGGCGACGACGCCGCGCAGCCAGTCCAGCCGCGCCTCGGTTGCCGCCAAAAGCACGCCACCGGTCAGATGCACGCCGGTCGCCTGGCCGGAAAGCTCCTCGATCTCCTTGTAGAGGTTGATCGTGTATTTCTGCAGCTTGGCGACGTTGGGGTCGCCGTTGATGGTGTGCATGCCGCCGGCCGCGTGCCAGGTCGAGCCGGACGTCAATTCGTCGCGCTCCAGCAGGACAACATCGGTCCAGCCGTGGCGGGCGAGATGGAACAGCACGGAGCACCCGACGACGCCACCGCCAATGACCACGACCTTTGCATGCGATTTCATGAGTTTTGCTCTGTTATCAGTGAGTTGGATGGGTGAGTGGATTCAAGCTGGGAACGATCACGGCTCGCCCTGCCCGATCGCTTCCTTGCGCCTGGCCATGTAAGCCTCCAGCGCCTCGCGCACGGCGATATCCATCACCGGCTCGACATAGTCTTCCAGCGCCTTCTTCCACAGCCGCGTCGCGCGCGCCGTCGCGTCGAGCCCACCGGCTTCCTGCCAGGCCTCGTAATTCTGCCAGTTGGACAGCATCGGCTGGTAGAAGGCGGTGGCGTAGCGCTCCAGCGTGTGCGGTTCGCCGAAGAAATGGCCGCCGGTCGGCACCGCGCCCAGAGCCTCGACGGCAAGCTCCGCCTCATTGACCTCGATCGGGCGCAAGAACTCCATCATGTGCTGGATCATCTCGACGTCGATGATCAGCTTCTCGAACGACGCCGTCAGCCCGCCCTCCTGCCAGCCAGCGGCGTGGTAGACGAGGTTGCCGTGGCCAAGCACCGCGCCCCACAGCGCCATCAGCGTCTCATAGGCGCCCTGTGCATCGGCGGCGTTGGAAGCCGAGCCCGGCGTCGTGCGGTAGGGCAGCCCGTAGCGCCGCGCCAGTTGCCCCGATGCAATGTTGGCCTTGGTGTTCTCAGGCGTGCCGAAGGCCGGCGCGCCGGACTTCATGTCGACATTGGAGGTGAAGGCGCCGTACATCACCGGCGCGCCCGGACGGACAAGCTGCGTCAGCACGACGCCGAACAGCGCCTCGGCATTCTGCTGCGCCAGCGCGCCGGCCAGCGTAACCGGGCTCATCGCCCCCATCAGCGTGAACGGCGTCACCGCCACCGACTGGCCGAACTCGGCCATGGTCATCAGTCCTTCGGCCATCATCTCGTCGAAGCGGCGCGGCGAGTTGACCGAGATGATCGTGGTGATGCCGGGATCGTCGCGCAACTGGTCGAGGGTCAGCCCCCGCGAAATCGCCATCATCTCGATGCCGTCAAGCGCCCTGCCCCGGCCGATCGCCGAGACGTGGAAACTCTTGTCGGTCAGCGTCAGGTTGGTGAAGTAGGTGTCGAGATGGCGGGAATTGGCCGGCAGTTCGACCGGTGCGCAGACCTGGTTGCCCAGCATGTGGATGCAGTTGAAATGCTGCGCCAGCCGGGTCAGATCCGCATAGTCGCGCAAATTGCCGGCGCGGCGGCCGCGCTCCATATCGTGCACATTCGGCGGCCCGGCAACGAGCGTGAAATTGATGGTGTTGCCGCCCAGATGAACCGCGTTGGCCGGATTGCGCGGCGTCAACACATAGCTGGACTGCGTGGTCTTCAGCACGTCTTCGATCAGGCCGCGATCGATGCGGACATTCGCCGATGCATGATCGACCCTGGCGCCAGCCTTCTCGAACAGCGACAGCGCCCGCGGGCTCATCACCTCGATGCCGAAATTCTCCAATATGTGCATCGACGCCTGGTGGATCTGCTCGATCTGGTCGGGCGACAGCATGGTCATTGGCGGATAGGGATTTGTCACCCGCCTGAGCGGCAGTTGCGGGATGGCCGACGGGCCCCTGTTGCTGGTGCGCTCGGCGCCGCGTTTGCGTCTTGGTTCGTTCATGCCCGGCATCAAAGCCCCGGCAAACCGGGCAAGCTGTCAGAAATACGCCGTTTGCGGGCGTGATTTTAGCCACGGCGGCATTTCTGTAATATCTATTTAGAGAAAGCGACGAAATACGTCGGATTGCTGACACAAATTCCCTCAAGCGACTGCTTGGGCGAAGCGTTAACGGACGCTGCAAGATTCCCTTTATGATTTCGGCCTATTGCTGCGCCAATGCGTAGTTCGAGTTTTAGTAAAATTGGTGCGGTTTGCGTGCTGCTGGCGCTTTCGGCCTGCGCCACGCCGCCCAGCCACATCAACAATGTCTGTGCCGTCTTCGACCAGAATGACGGCTGGTTCGACAACTGGCAGTCGGCCGCCGAGCGCACACAGCAGAAATACGGCATCCCCGTTCCCGTGCTGATGGCGACGGTCCGCAAGGAATCCGGTTTCAAGAGCAATGCAAGGCCGCCGCGCACCAAGCTGCTCGGTTTCATTCCGTGGAAGCATGTCTCGTCGGCCACCGGCTTTTCGCAGGCGCTGGACGGCACCTGGTCGCAATATCAGCGCGAGACCGGCAACTGGGCGGCCCGGCGAACGAAATTCGCCGACGCCGTCGACTTTGTCGGCTGGTATCATTCCAAAACGGCAGACACGTATGGCGTCGCCCGCAACGACACCTACAACCTCTATCTCGCCTACTATCTCGGCTGGACCGCCTATGGCCGCGGCAACCGGGGCGATGCCGGCGTCCAGGGCTATGCCCAGGCCACCGACAAGATGGCGCGGGACTATGCGCAGCAACTGAGCGAGTGCGGCAACTGAACTAATTCCGGGCATGAGCATTTCAACCACCCCCTGATGGACGGCATGCCTTGCCGACTAGCGGCAAACGCTCATCGCTTCGTCATCCACGGGCGGAGCAAGGAGCGCAGCGACGCAGCGCAGACCCGAGGATCCATGCCGCGACTTCAAATCGCCGCCGCGGGCAGAAATTGTGCTCCGCTGCGCCCTCGGCTGAGGTCGCGGCATGGATCCCAGGGTCTCCGCGACGGAGCTTCGCTCCTGCTACGCCCTAGGATGACGAAGTTTGGGGAGGCTCCAGCCAATCCCGAATGCCAGCGATGGTCCACCGAGGGAAGACATCTTGCTGCCGACAGATCCCCAACCCTGCCAGATCCTCTGTTCCAGCGCGGCTAGTCGCGAAGCGCATTGACCGTTTCGAGATCGACCATCGGCCCGCCGGGCCGCGACGAAAGCAAGGGAATGCCGTTACGCTCACCGCCCGCCTGCGGCGGACGCAGCGAACGGCGAACCAGATCGGAAATGACTTCGCCCACACTGCGATCCTGCTGCCGCGCCATAGCTTTGGCGGCAAGAAGGACATCGTCATCGATTGCAAGTGTCGTTCTCACAATTCGCCCTCCCTCCAAGCATCAAACATCACGCATCACATGGCGCAGCATATGAAATTGCGTGATGCCGGTCAGTTCGGTTTCCTGGGCTTGCTCGGCTTTGGAGAACGGCCGGTTTCCGAAACCTCGTCGCGGACCTCGTGACGGCGGGCTTTCGAAACGGCTTCGGCCTCCTCGGCAGCCTGCCCCACCGCATCGGCTGCCGCGCTGCCCGTCTTGCCGCGCGGACGTTTTGGCGGCGTGCCGGCAAAACCGGGGCCATCGCCGTGCGGCGCGTCATCCGGCACGCCTTCGTGCGCGGCGTGTTCCTTGTCGAACTTGATCACCGGCTCCATCTTGGCCAGCACGTCGTCGGAGAGCCAGCACAGGCTCATATGGCCGCCGCCGAGATGCTTGACCGGTGGCACCTTGGTCTCGCAAAGATTGTCAGGCACCAGCTTCTTGTAGCCGCAGCGGGTCTGGAACGGGCAGCCGGACGGTGGGTTCATCGCCGAGGGAATGTCGCCCTCCAGCACGATGTGCCGCTTGACCACGCTGGTGTCAGCGATCGGGATCGCCGACAGCAGTGCCTCGGTATAGGGATGGTAGGGCGGCGCGAAGATCTGGTCGGTCGTGCCTTGCTCGACAATATAGCCGAGATACATGACCACGACGCGGTCGGCGATGTAGCGCACGACCGACAGATCATGGCTGATGAACAGCATTGTCGTCTTGTTCTTGCGCTGGATGTCCATCAGCAGTTCGGTCACCGCCGCCTGCACCGAAACGTCGAGCGCCGACACCGGCTCGTCGGCCACCACCACCTTGGCGTCACCGGCAAAGGCGCGCGCCACGCCGATGCGCTGCTTTTGGCCGCCCGATAGCTGGCGCGGCTTGCGGGTTTCGAATGCCCGCGGCAGCTTCACCAGGTCGAGCAGTTCCAGCATGCGCTTGCGGCGATCGGCAACCGTTTTGCCGACGTTGAACTTCTCCAGCGTGCGGATGATCTGCGAACCGACCGAATGGCTGGGATTGAGCGTGTCGAACGGATTCTGGAACACCATCTGGATCGACGACACCGTGTCGACGCTCCGTTTCTCGATGCCGGTCGACTGGATTTCCGTGTTGCCCAGCGTCACCGTGCCGGCACTTGCCGTCTCCAGCCCGAGCAGCACCTTGGCCAGCGTCGACTTTCCGCAGCCGGATTCGCCCACGATGGCAACCGTCTCGGATTCGCGCGCCATGAACGAGATCGTCTCGTTGGCCTTGACGACGCGGCCCTCGCTCGAGCCGAACACCTCGTTGCCGCCGACCCTGTAGTATTTTCTGAGGTCCTCGATCTTGAGCACCGGCGCACCGGGCACGACGCGCTCATTGACCTTCTTGGCGCCGGGCGGCAGCGCCTCCCAGTCGATCTCATTGAAGCGCACGCAGCGCGAGAAATGGCCTTCGTGACCAGCGACCTCGATCATCGGGATTTCGGCGGCGTTGCAGACGCCCTCGACGAAATGGTGGCAGCGCGGGCCGAAATTGCAGCCCTTGGGCCGCTCGTGCGGCAGCGGCAGTTGGCCGGGAATCGAGATCAGCGGCCGTGAGTTCTTGTCGGCGCCCGGCAGCGGGATCGAGCGGAACAGCCCTTGCGTATAGGGATGGCGCATCCGGTCGAACACATCCTTGATCTTGCCCGTCTCGACCGCTTCACCCGAATACATCACCGTGATGCGGTCGCAGGTTTCGAGGATCAGGCCGAGATTATGCGACACGAAAATCATCGAGGTGCCGAACTTCTCGCCCAGCCCCTTGACCAGATCGACGATGCCGGCCTCCACCGTCACGTCGAGCGCCGTCGTCGGTTCGTCGAGCAAAAGCAGCGCCGGCTTCGACAGCAGCGCCATGGCGATGACGATACGCTGCTGCTGGCCGCCCGAAAGCTGGTGCGGATAGGAGCGCATCATGCGCTCGGGATCGGGCAGCTTGACCGAGCGCACCATTTCGATCGCGCGCTTATAGGCCTCTTCCTTCGACACCTTGTCGTGGATCAGCGGCACTTCCATCAACTGCTGCCCGACTTTCATCGCCGGATTCAGGCTGGCCATCGGCTCCTGGTAGATCATCGCGATCTTGTTGCCGCGAATGGAGCGCAACTCCTCGTCGGAGAGCTCGCCCATGTCCTTGCCCTGGAACTTGATCTTGCCGCCGACGATCTTCCCGATGTTGGAGAGGTCGCGCATGATGCCGAGCGACACGGTCGACTTGCCGCAGCCGGATTCGCCGACGATGCCCATCGCCTCGCCCGGCATGACGGTGCAGGAAAAATCCATGACCGCCGGAATCTCGCCCTTGCGGGTGAAGAAGGAGATCGACAGGTTCTCGATCTCGATGATCGGCGCGTTGGCCGGCCCATTGGTTGGCGTGGCGGGATTTCGAACTGCCTCGTTCATGGGTCGCTCCAATCCTGGTTCTTCTAGGCCTGTTTCTCTCAGGCGCATCGGGTCGAAACCCGAGATCAGTCTTTCATCGATTGTTCGCGCAGCGAGTCGGCGAGCAGGTTCAAGCCCAGCACGAACGACATCAGTGCGATCGTCGGCGGTAACGCCGGGTGGATGAAGGAGCGCAGCAGGCGGCTGGCGTCCTTGATCGCGGTGCCCCAGTCCGGACTTTCCGGTGCCAGGCCAAGGCCGAAATAGCCGAGCGTGCCGAGCAGGATGGTGGTGTAGCCGATGCGCAGGCAGGCGTCGACGATCAGTGGCCCGCGCGCATTGGGCAGGATCTCCCACAACATGATGTACCAGGGTGATTCACCGCGCGTCTGCGCGGCCGCCACATAGTCACGCGTCTTGATGTCCATCACCAGGCCACGCACGATGCGGAACACGCCGGGGCTGGAGGCGAACACCACTGCCACGAAGATGTTGAGCTGGTTGGGATCGATATGCACGATCTTCAGCGGATCGGCGTCGAAGACCAGGCCGGCATAGATCCAGCCGCCGAGGATCAGGGTGATGCCGAGCAGGATGTAGAGTCGGTCGGGCCGGTTCTTGTAGCGGGTCCAGAACAGCACGCTGAAAAAGATGATCGGGAACAGGAAGAAGACGCCGGCCATGCCATAGGGGATCGGCGTGTCCATGATGCCCGGCGTCACCAAAAGGTAGAACAGCAGGATGACCGGGAAGGCGAGCACGAGGTTGGCCAGGAACGACAGTACGGTGTCGATCTTGCCGCCATAATAGCCGGCCGGCAGGCCGAGCGTGATGCCGACCATCAGCGCGAAGCCGGTTGCCGCAGGCGCGATGATCAACACGATCTGGCTGCCATAGACCATGCGCGAAAACACGTCGCGCGCCAGCTTGTCGCCGCCGAACAGATAGGTCAGCCCCGATTTCGGTTCGACGGCGCCCGGCAGCACATCCTTCATGATGGGAATCTGGGCCAGCGGGTCGAAGGG
>NZ_RZOM01001270.1:0-1531 GCF_003999175.1 Mesorhizobium sp. M7A.F.Ca.ET.027.03.2.1
ACCTTGGACAGGTCGACGACCGTCACGCCATAGGAGGCGAGATCGGCGGCATCCTTGTAGTCGCCGACGCGCGGCCGGGATCCGGCGATCAGGCCGGAGAGCCGCAGCGCGCGGTCGTCGTCCGACAACAGCAGGATGAACGGCTTGTCGGGCTTGCCATAGCGCCGCATCTGGCTCTTGAACACGTCGACATCGATGTCGGGCGAGGCCAGCACCACGTCGCCGAGCTTGCCGCCGAGATCGCGGTCGCCGGTGATGGCCATCTGCCGCAGCGTTTCCATGGTGACCCAGGTCCCGAGCGAATGCGCGACGATGTCGATGCGCCGCGCGCCGGACTGCTCCAGCATCCTGAGCGTCACCTCCAATTGGTCGCGGGCGGCGCTGGCGCTTTCCTTGTCATAAACGTAGTCGGTGGTCCTTGCGCCCGATGCCCAGGAAAACAGCACTGGTGTGCCGGGATAGCCGGAATCGTGGACGATCTGGGTGAGGCGATAGACGGCGGCATCGAAGCCGGTGTTGTAGCCATGCACGAAGACCATGACGCGACCGCCACGCGCCGCGATGTCGGCGTTGAGCGCGCTGGAGAATTTCGGCTGCGTGTCGTAGCCGACGACCTCGGAAGCCATGAAATATTTGGCCGGGTCGTCCGACTTGCCGCGCGAGCGGCGCTCGATCTGGCCGGTCTTGTGAAGCCCCGGAACGGTGACGTTGACGCGGGCATAGTTCAGCGTCGCCGAGCGTTCGCCGTCGAAAACCTTGTTGGGATCGTCGGATTTCTTGCGCGTCGTGGCGATGAAGATCGAGTGATTGCCGGCGATCTCCGTCACCGGCGCGGACACCATGGCGCTGCCCAGCAATTCCTGTGTTTGCTGGCCGGCGCAGCCGGCGACGAACAAGGCCAGGAGAACGGCAAAAATCTTCTTCAAAGGCACGCCTGAATTTCCAACTCCGGCCGAAAGGCCTGTCTATTCTCACGATACCTCCCGGACAGGCAGAGTGCGGCAGAACTAAGTCATGTCCAGTCGAAATGTGATCGGCGCCCCGCTGCGGCCATCGCAGTGTTGCGCGAAAGCCAAAATGGCGGGAAACGGCTGCGTGATGCGTGCAATGAGCGGCGCCGTCGCCGGCTTTCCAATTCCCGCAGAGATAGCGAGTTCAAGCCGCCCGATACGAAGGGGCATTAGAATGCACCCACAAGTAGCTGAAAATATTCCGCAAAATTTCCGCTCGGAACGACGCACATGATGGACGATGGCGCCACGTAGCCGGATATGCAATAGGCTGGCTCGCGCCGCACCTTGTCCCGGCGCTCAACAACCGAACGTGCGCGACCCGATCAATGATAGAGGTCCGCGGACAGCGTGCAACGCAAGGTGGCTTTCCCAAGGGTGGTTTCCGATGAACAGTTTCTCTTCCCGCGTTGCTGCCGCTGCCGCCGCGATCCGCCAGATCTTCCCTGAAACGCCGCTGCAGGAAAACGATTATCTGTCGAAAAAGACCGGTGCGCGGGTGCTGTTGAAGCGCGAGGATC
>NZ_RZOM01001271.1:0-1530 GCF_003999175.1 Mesorhizobium sp. M7A.F.Ca.ET.027.03.2.1
GGAGGAGACCCGCGTATGGCTGCGCGCGTCGGCCCGCAGGTTCATGACCAGCGTCGGCGACAGGAAAAGACCGGCCCGCAGCACCGCGCGCCAATCGGCCGGCAGCATGCCGCGCCGTTTGAGCTCCAGCAGCAATGGCCGCCACAGCGCTGTCGCCTTGACCTCCAGCAGGTCGCGGCGGACGGGGCTCAGGTCCCAGTCCGTGTCGACATGGAGCAGATTTCCGTCCAGCCGCGCCTGGGCGCGAAAAGCCTCTGTCGCGGTCGCCGGATCATAGAGCCAGAACGGATGGGCAAAGATGTTGTGGAACGTCGCCTTCACCTCCGCCAGCAGCGTCGGGATATGCGAGCCGGCAAAGGCGGGATCGAAGAAGGACAGTTCCGCCCTCCCCGCCTTAGCCGTGTACCAGACATTGGCGTTGTGGGCGTCGCCATGCGCGACCACGCCGCCGGCATCGGCAAGCCGGTCGGGCCGCAAGCGCACCGCGGCGGCATCGAAAAGCTCACCGACGCTGTGGGTGTACTGCTGGCCGTTGATGACGAATTTCAGCCGGGAAAACCGATCCCAATCCAGCTCGGCACCGGGAAAGACGAACGGCTTGCCGACATAGAAATCGGCCAGCCGGCCGCCTGGCGACAAGCGTGTGTTTGCATCGATCAGCCGCTCATGAAACAGCCTGTGGATCGGCTCCGCCGAGACCTCCGCGACAGTCACCGGATGCAGCGTCTCGAGATAGACCTTGAGCAGCCTGGCCGACAGGCCGCGCTCGGCAAGAACGGCTTCTTGCCGCTTGCCGGCATCGTCCTGCGCATCCAGCGCGAACAGCACATCCGAAAACCTCGGATCCGTGCGGCGGCGGTAGACAAGGATCTGCTCGCCGGGCTGCGCCGACATGTGTACGGGTTGGTCGACCGGCAGGCCGGCGCGCGACAGAATCTCGGCGCGGTAATACTCGCCCGTCATCGCCTCCTCCCGCTCCTCCTGATGGAACTTGAAGAAGTAGGCCTTGCCGTCGTCTTCGAAGAAGCCGTTCAGGGAATTGAGGCTGTATTTGTCGAAGTTGATGCGCACATTGCGGGGACTCATCGCGAACAGGTCGCCCAGCAATGCCGCCAGCGCGCTTTGTGCTTCGGCAACATCATGCTGCGCGAGTGCCCGGATCTGCGCCGTGCGACTCGGTGTCTGCGTCATCTGTTGTCCTTCTTGGCCCGTCCATTCGAGAGCGAAAGCGTTCTCGTCAGCACATGTATATACATTGACAACGAAACCGCTCCGACTTGCATTCGTCCTGCTTCCGTTAGCTGCTTTTTGAAGGGGAATAGCGGCTGCCGAGCGAGTAGCGGCTGCCGGCATAAGTCAGCTTGCTGATGGTGGCCACCACCGCGCCTGTCCATGTCCGGCGGTGCAGGAAAAGGCAGCAGGCGCCGACATCGATGCCCAGATGCCGCGCCGTCTCGGCGTCGGCCGGGATCGCCGAGATGATATGCTCGACTTCGGTCACCGGGGTTTTCTGCATGAGATAGTCGTAGG
>NZ_RZOM01001272.1:0-1524 GCF_003999175.1 Mesorhizobium sp. M7A.F.Ca.ET.027.03.2.1
ATGGTGCGCGAAACGTCGACGATGGAGTTCGTCGTCACCCGCACCGAGATCGAAGCGCTGCTGCTCGAAGCCAACCTTATCAAGCGCTTGCGGCCGCGATTCAACGTCCTGATGCGCGACGACAAGTCGTTTCCCTACATTCTCTTGACCGGCGACCATGTCTCGCCGGGCATCTACAAGCATCGCGGCGCGCGGTCGCGCAAAGGCGATTATTTCGGCCCGTTTGCCTCGGCCGGTGCCGTTGGCCGTACCATCAACTCCCTGCAGCGCGCCTTCCTGCTCAGGAGTTGCACCAACTCGTTCTACGAGAACCGCACGCGGCCATGCCTGCTTTATCAGATCAAGCGCTGCGCTGGTCCCTGCACCGGCGAGGTCTCGCATCAGGACTATGCCGAACTGGTCGGCGAGGCGAAGGACTTCTTGTCCGGCCGCAGCCAGAAGGTGAAGACGGAAATCTCGGCCGCCATGCAGCAGGCGTCGGAAGCTCTCGATTTCGAGCGCGCCGCGATCTATCGCGACCGGTTGGCGGCCCTGTCGCATGTGCAGAGCCATCAGGGCATCAATCCGGCGACCGTCGACGAAGCCGATGTCTTCGCCATCCATCAGGAAGGCGGCCAGGTCTGCATCCAGGTGTTCTTCTTCCGCACCGGCCAGAACTGGGGCAACCGCGCCTATTTCCCCAAGGCCGATCCGGCGTTGGAAGCAGCCGAGGTGTTGGGTTCGTTCCTGGCGCAGTTCTATGACGACAAGCCGACGCCGCGGAACATTCTTCTGTCGCATGGCGTCGAGGATCAGGAACTGCTGGCCGAGGCGCTCTCCACCCGAACTGGCCGCAAGGTCGCGATCTCCGTGCCGCAGCGCGGCGAGAAGAAGGACCTGACCGACAACGCTTTGCAGAATGCCCGCGAAGCGCTCGGACGCCGGCTGGCTGAAACCTCCACCCAGGGACGCCTGCTTGCGGGTTTCGCCGAGACATTCGGCCTGGCCAAGCCGCCGGTGCGCATCGAGGTTTACGACAACTCACACATCATGGGCACCAACGCGGTCGGCGCCATGGTCGTCGCCGGACCGGAAGGGTTCGTGAAGAACCAGTACCGGAAATTCAACATCCGCTCGACCGAGATCACACCTGGCGACGATTTCGGCATGATGCGCGAGGTGATGGAGCGACGTTTTTCGCGGCTGCTGAAGGAGCATGGCGATGTCCCGGCTGGGGATGCGGCTGATGGTTCGGCGGACGATATGGAGGACGATATCTCCGGCAGCTTCCCGGCCTGGCCCGATGTCATCCTGATCGACGGTGGCCAGGGCCAGATGACCGCGGTGCGCAAGATCCTCGCCGATCTCGGCATCGAGGACCGGGTGGTGGCCATCGGTATCGCCAAGGGCCAGGACCGCGACGCCGGCCGTGAGCGTTTCTTCGTCAAAGGCAGGGACTCGTTTTCGCTGCCGGTTCGCGATCCCGTGCTCTATTTCGTCCAGCGCCTGCGCGACGAGGTCCACCGTTTCGCCATCGGTTCGCAT
>NZ_RZOM01001273.1:0-1522 GCF_003999175.1 Mesorhizobium sp. M7A.F.Ca.ET.027.03.2.1
CAATAAGGGCGACCTCGAAAACCAGCGGTCATGGACGAAAAGAAGGCAGCAATCCTTGGCGAAATACCGCGCCTGCGCCGCTACGCACGCTCGCTTTTGCGCGACCGCGACGCTGCCGACGACCTTGTCCAGGATTGCCTCGAGCGGGCGCTTGTGCGGCTCGACAACTGGCAGACGGGAGAAAGCCCCCGGAGGTGGCTGTTTACGATCATGCATCATTTGTTCATCGACCAGATGCGCAAGGTGAACCGCCGCGGCGAGGCGGCGATGCTGCCGCTGGAGGCGGGCGAGGCCGTTGCCCAGCCGGCCGAGCAGGTGGAGAGCATTGCCTCGCGCGAGATCGTCGACGCATTGCAGGCGATCAGCCCCGACCGTCGCGCAGCCCTTGTCATGGTTGCCATCGAAGGTTTTTCCTATGCCGAAGCCGCCAACATTCTGGGCGTGCCTGCGGGCACGCTGATGTCGCGCATTGCGCGCGGGCGTGAGGAATTGCGCGGGTTGCTGGACGACACGGCGCGCCGCCGCGCGATAAGGATTGTCGAGAAATGATCCGCCGCGACTTTTCCGAACGTGACATCCATATGGCGCTCGATGGCGAGCTGCCCGGCGATGAGCGCGCGGCCTACGATGCCTGGCTCGACGCCAATCCCGAGATGAAGGCCAGGAGCGCCCGTTTCACCGCCGACCGGGCGGCGCTGCGTGCCGCCTTCGCCGACGTGCTGGACGAAGCCGTGCCTGGGCACTTGCACAAGGTCGTGCTTGGCGAGGTGCCGGTCAAGGCAGCTGTGCCACGCTCACGCTGGTGGCTTGCCGCTGCTGCCGCCGTGCTTCTGGCCGTAGGCGGACTTGGTGGCTATTTTGCCGGCATCGATGGCATCGGCCAGGAGGACCCGGCCGAAGATCGGCTGGCCGAGCAGGCAATCGCGGCTCATGTCATCTATGCCGCCGAAAAGCGGCATGCCGTCGAGGTGCCGGCCAGGGACAAGGACCATCTGCAGACATGGCTGTCCAACCGGGTAGGGCTGAAGCTGGTGGCGCCGGACCTGACCGCCGATGGATTCCAGCTGGTCGGCGGCCGGCTGTTGCCGGCAGGCGAGAGCAAGGCCGCCATGCTGCTTTACGAGGACGGCAATGGGCAGCGTATATCGCTGTTCGTCACCACGGAATCGACGGAGAATGCCAAGGGCACCTACGCCGCCGCGCAAGATGGACCCGAGGCCGTCTACTGGCTGGACAAGGGCTATGGCTGCGCCGTGGTCGGCTCCTTGCCGCGCGAGCGGCTGGCCGAGGTCGCCAGGAGCGCCTACACGCAACTTGTGAACGGGCTGGCAAGCTGAACGGCATTGCTTTTGCCGGTGCCGTCGATCCGCGAATGCCGATCCGGCCGAAGGACCTTTTGCGCCCGTCGGGTCGGCGTCTGATTTGTCACAATTCGGCCCTAATCGAGGTGCGATAGCGCTTGATGAATGCCGTCGCATCGCCCCGGAAATCGGAAGCGGTTTTTGGAACACGAGGCGAAGAT
>NZ_RZOM01001274.1:0-1522 GCF_003999175.1 Mesorhizobium sp. M7A.F.Ca.ET.027.03.2.1
GCGCAGAACCGGCTGGACGATCAGCGCGATGCGCGCATCGATGCCGCTTTCGCGGATGATGCGATCGTCGCCCTCGCTTGCCGTTGCAGTCATTGAAGCCCTGTCGTTCTCTATCAAGTTATCGGCAGGTAATAAAAAAGAGCGGGACCGGGTGGACCCACTCTTCGTCATACCGACCAAGAATTTGAGGTTGATATAGACGATGACGGCCTGTGTTTCAAGCCCGCTGTGCTGGTCGGGCAACGCCGCCATCGAGGCGGCCCGCGCCAGCGTTGCATGGGGCGCATGGCGCCTATGCGGCGACACCCATGGGATCGGCGCTGAAACGCACCTATTTATGTTGCGCCGCACAAATGTGGCTGTGCGCCATACGTGCGCGAAAGGACATGATCATGAGCAACCGCAAGATATTTTCTGCAATAGGCGACTTCTTCACCGTATTCGGCAGCGCCGTGGCCGCTTCACGGGCCGTGGAAGCCGGCCGCAGGCCGCGCGCCGACGACCTGCGCAATCTCGGCGTCGAGCCTGCCGCCTTCGATCGCATCGGCCGCCGCTTCTAGCTTTGACGCAATTCCGGACGGAAAACCGTTTCACACTTTTCCTGGAATTTCTCTAAGACCGCGAGCTTATTTCCGAATGAAGGTCAGATAGGCCGGCCGCCGGCCCTCACGAATGGCCTTGGCCTCGTAACGGGTGCCCGGCCAACCTTCATAGGAAAGGTGCCAGTCCGCCGCCTCGCAAGCCTGCCATGCGAACGCGCCATGCGCGCGGCAATGCAGCAGGGTCCAGTTGACATAGGTGTCGATGTCGGACGCGAAGCGGAATTTTGAACCAGGCTTCAGCACACGCGCGAACCGCTCGAGATTGACCGGGCTGACGAAGCGCCGCTTCCAGTGTTTCTTCTTCGGCCAAGGGTCGGGATAGAGCAGATCGATGCCGTCGAGCGAGGCTTGCGGCAGCCAGTCGAGCAGCCTTGTGGCGTCGTCGTCATAGACCCGCAGATTGGCGAGTGGTTTCTCGCGCACCGCCATCATCATCTTGGCCATGCCGTTGACGAAGGGCTCGACGCCGATAAAGCCGATCGAAGGCGCCTCGATCGCACGATGCAGGAGATGCTCGCCACCGCCGAAGCCAATCTCAAGGCGAACCGCGCGGACATCCGTCTCAAACAGAGCGTGCAGATCAGCCGGCGGTTCAGCCGTCAGATCGAGCCGATATGTGCCAAAGCCGCTTTCCAGTGCGGCCGCCTGCTGCGGACGCATGGTTTTGCCGCGCCGGCGACCGAAAAAGGCTTCGGTCGCGCGGCTTGGTCTGTCCTTCGGATCCATGGTGGGACTTTGCGGCGCCGCTGTCAGGCGGCGACCGCGTCCTTGAGCGCCTTGGCGAGATCGGTCTTTTCCCAGGAGAAAGACCCATCACGGCCGGCCTTGCGGCCGAAATGGCCGTAGGACGACGTCTTGGCGTAGATCGGCTTGTTGAGATCGAGGTGACGGCGGATGCCCGACGGCGACAGATCCATCAC
>NZ_RZOM01001275.1:0-1517 GCF_003999175.1 Mesorhizobium sp. M7A.F.Ca.ET.027.03.2.1
GCCGAAGGTGGTGACGTAGGCGGCGTTCAGCTTGGAAAACAGTTCGCGCTCCTTGTCGGTCAGCGCGTCGAGGCCGGCCGAGGCCTGTTCCCTGGTCGATTCCGCCGTCAGCCGTTTGGCCTTGGCCAGCTTGCCGGCAAGGTCGGGATGGGCGTTGAGCACCGAAAGCCGCTCGGTTTCGCTGGCGGACCGGAAGATGCGGCAAAGCGCATTGTGCAGACCGCCTGAGGTGTCATGCGCCGGGCCCAGTTCCAGTTCATAGGCGCGTTCGGCGATCCAGGGCGAATGCTCGAACACGCCGCCGAAAGTGTGGACGAAGGTCTCGAATTCCATCTTCGATGGGCGGAGCGCCGGCGGTTGATAAGGATTGACCTCTTGCCAGTGCCTGGCGATGTCGATGCGCCTCGCCAGCCAGACCCTGTCGTGCGACTTCACATAGTCGACGAAGCGCTTCAGCGCCGCCACCCGGCCCGGCCGCCCGACGAGGCGGCAATGCAGGCCAATGTTCATCATGCGCGGCCGGCCGGCCTGGCCCTCGGCATAGAGCGTATCGAAGCTGTCCTTCAAATAGGCAAAGAACTGGTCGCCCGAATTGAAACCTTGCGGCGTGGCGAACCGCATGTCGTTGGCGTCGAGTGTATAGGGAATGATGAGCTGCGCGCCGCCCTCATGCTCGAACCAGTAGGGCAGCTCGTCGTCATAGGTGTCCGACACATAGTCGAAACCACCTTCTTCCGCCACAATCCGCACTGTGTTGATCGATGTGCGACCCGTATACCAGCCGGTCGGGCGCACGCCGGTCACTTCGTAGTGCAGCTTGATCGCCGCCTTGAGGTCGCGGCGCTCATCTTCGGCGCTGTGGTCGCGGTAGTCGATCCATCTCAGCCCGTGCGAGGCGATCTCCCAGCCGGCTTCCTGCATGGCCGCCACCTGATCCGGCGAACGGGCGAGTGCGGTGGCGACGCCGTAGCAGGTGATCGGCACTTGCGACTCGGTGAACAGCCGCAGCAGCCGCCAGAAGCCGGCGCGGGCACCGTATTCGTAGATGGATTCCATGTTCCAGTGACGCTGGCCCATCCAGGGTGCCGCGCCGACGATTTCCGACAGGAAGGCTTCAGACGCCTTGTCGCCATGCAGCACGCAGTTCTCGCCGCCTTCCTCGTAGTTGACGACGAACTGCACGGCGACATGTGCCCCGCCAGGCCATTTCGGGTCCGGCGGATTGGCTCCATAGCCGCGCATGTCTCTGCAGTAACGCATCGTCCCTCCCGCCGGGCACGGCCCGAAGTATGATCAGGATATCGAAAGGGTGCTTCTCGCATTCCCCCGAAAATTTTTGAAAGTGTTTTTGTCGCACTCCGCTCGACCGGGACTTATGCATCGCCTTTAATTGGCGCACAATTCACTGTTGATACTTGATCGTACCGGGCCAATTCGCTCGTACCGGAAATGGGAGGCGGCCAATGGCAGAAACGTCGAATGCCGATGGCGGGCGTCTGACGACCCATGTCCTCGAC
>NZ_RZOM01001276.1:0-1516 GCF_003999175.1 Mesorhizobium sp. M7A.F.Ca.ET.027.03.2.1
CCACGCGGCGGAACTGGGCGAGCTGGTGGCGCTGCGCGGCGGCACCGTCCGTCCCGACATCGTTTCGCTGCCGGAACTGTTCGAGGCCCGCCTCACCGGCCTGGGCGGCGGCAGCCGGCCGCCCTTCTGGTTTTCCCGGCTGACCGTGCGCTCCATCGAAACTACCCGGAATTTGCTTGAACGTCTCAAGCAGGCTCTGGCGCCGCTCGCAGCCTTCCGCGGCCGGGACGATGCCGACCTTGCCGCGCTTGTCAGGGCCAGCGTCGCCACACTCGAAAATCTCGGCCGCACCGCCGACGGTGGTCTTGGCGAACTCTATGCCGGTGACGCCGGCGAAAAGCTTGCCGAACTGCTGCGCGGGCTGGTCGCGGCTTCGGCTTCACTGTCCTTCGCGGCGACCGAGTGGCCCGATATCATGGCGGCGCTGATCGCGCCTGAAACGGTCAAGCCGGCACAGGGCACCGACCGGAACATCGCCATCTGGGGTGCGCTGGAAGCCCGATTGCTGACCGTCGATACGCTGGTCATCGGCGGGCTCAATGAGGGCGTATGGCCGCGCAAGCCCGAGAGCGACCGCTTCATGTCGCGGCTGATGAAGACCGGTATCGACCTCGAACCGCCCGAGCGGCGCATCGGCCTTGCCGCGCATGATTTCCAGATGGCCATGGGCGCTGGGAAAGTGGTGCTGTCCCGCTCGGCGCGCGCCGGCGACGCACCCGCCGTGCCGTCGCGCTGGCTTCAGCGGCTGCTGACCTTTATCGGCAACAATCAGGCAGCGGAGCTGCGCCGGCGTGGCGACGAACTGCTCGCCTGGGCGCGCGCGCTGGATACAGGCCCAAGGCGGGATTTCGCGCCACGGCCGCAGCCGAAGCCGCCCCTGTCGGTGCGCCCGACGCATTTCTCGGTCACCGAGATCGAGACCCTGCGCCGGGATCCCTACGCTGTCTATGCGAGACGGATCCTTGGACTGATGCCGCTCGATCAGGTCATCCGCGACCCCGGTGCGGCCGAGCGCGGCACGTTGTTTCACGCCATCCTGCACCTGTTCTCAGGCAGCGTCGCCGATCCGGGCACCCCCGATGCGCTTGCCGGCCTTATCGCCGCCGGCCGCGCCTGTTTCGCCGAAGCGGCCCTTCCGGCCGATGTCGAGGCGGTGTGGTGGCCACGCTTCGAGAAACTCGCCGCCAACATCATCGAATGGGAGCGCACGCGCGCCGATGCAGTGACAAGGCGTCATGCCGAGGAGCGCGCCGGCAAGACTGTTGTCGGCCAATCCGGCATGACGCTGTCCGGCTACGCCGACCGCGTTGACCTTTTGGCCGGCGGTATGGCCGACATACTGGATTACAAGACCGGTTCCTCGCCGTCCAAGGCGCAGGCGCACACACTGCTTGCGCCGCAACTGGCGCTGGAGGGCGCGCTGCTCAGGCGCGGCGCCTTCAAGGATTTGGGCGCGCGCGAGCCCTCTCAACTGGCCTTCATCAGGCTGAAGCCGAATGGCGAGGTGTTCGAGGAA
>NZ_RZOM01001277.1:0-1514 GCF_003999175.1 Mesorhizobium sp. M7A.F.Ca.ET.027.03.2.1
CTGGCCTGGTTGAAAGACAACAGGCCGGAGAAGTTCACCGCTCCAATGCCCGCCCCGCAGACCGAGGTTGCAGCATGAGCCCGCGCCTCGCTTCTCCTGCCCTCGCCGACCGTGGCGCCCGGCTTGCCGGCGTCGGCTTCACCGAACGTCTCGTGCCGCGCCAGGCTGGCGCCGTCGACTATGAATTCCCCGCTGCGTTGCCCTCCCAAGCCGCAGCCGCGCCGTCCGGCTCCTCCCTGGGCGGCGCCCCTTTTGCCCACTTCACCGAATCCTCCTGCGCGCTGCGTGCTTCGGAGGACAGGTCCTCCTGTCCGGCTAGCGTTCGTTCCGGCCAGGACAGCGCGCCGGCAGTTGATGCCTCTTCGGCCGGCGCGCTCGCCCACACCAGCAACGCGATCCTGCTGCCCGACCATGTGATGGTGCTGGTGCGCGCGATCGCCGCTTACGAGCGCTGCGCCAACGCGCGCGCCGTCGCGCTGGCGCTGACCGAATACGCCACGATGATCGGCGCCGGGGTGTTGGCCCGTGCGGTGGCTGATCTGGATGACGATCTCGCCGGCGCGCATGCGCGCCGGGCGGCAAACCGATTTCGAGGGGGCGGACCATGAGTGCATCTGCTTGCGGGCTTCCATGAACTGACGTCCTCCTTCGCGCTGCGCTTTGGAGGACAGGCCCGAACACTGAACCCTTTGAGACTGTCCCACCACGGGAAACGGCGGAGTGAATTCCCGCCGCGTGAAAGCTTTTGCCTGAGGAGGCCCAATTGAGCGAATTCACGACACGCTGGCAGCTGCGCCTGCTGGCCGCGCAGCACGATCTCGTCGAGGCCTGCGGCGGCATCGCCCGCGTCATGGAGAAGACCGGCTATTCCAAGGGCCAGGTCGGCCGCTGGAATGGCGGTCTCGACCGAGACCTGATGTCACTCAGCGTGGTGCTAACGCTGGAAGAGGATTGCGGCCGGCCGTTCGTCACCGCCGTCATGGCCGAGTTCCATGGCCGCTGCCTGACCGATGCGACCGACGGCGGCAGCCGCGTCGCCCACCTCGAGGAGCAGGTGGCCGGGCTGGTCGAGCAGGCCGGCAAGCTTGTTGTCGAGACGGTGAAGGCGCGCGCGGACGGCATCGTGACATCAAACGAGGCAACCATCCTGCGCGCCATCAGCTCGAAGATCGCGGGCCTCACCGCATCGATCGACGACGCGCTTGCCGGCGTCCAGGCCGCCGGCGGGCTGAAGGTGGTGGGGGTATGATGGATCATCGCATCACCTGCCTGGCCTGCGCCAAGCCAATTGACGATACCGCGCCAACGTATCCCGACGAGTCCGGCACGCTCTGTGCTGCCTGCGCGCCGACCTACGATCAGCTGATCGATGAGACGCTCGATTGCTACTTCGTGGACAAAGACGGCGAGCCGCTGACCGCCAGCGCACGACGCGTACTCTATGACGCCCACATCGCTGCCGGCGGCAAGCCGACCGACAGCATGGCGAGGCGCTGATGCGCTCTGTTCACGAC
>NZ_RZOM01001278.1:0-1513 GCF_003999175.1 Mesorhizobium sp. M7A.F.Ca.ET.027.03.2.1
GTCAGTACCGGCTCCCTCTATCGCTATCCGCAAACGCCGCCCGCGCCAATCAAGAAATTCTCGTTGTGGGACGACCGCCAGAGCCGGCTGTTCACCGACCCGCGGGCGCTGTCCCAGGGCGACATCCTGACGGTCAAGATCAAGATCAACGATCGGGCCAACTTCAAGAACCAGAACGACAGGAGCCGCACCGCCAATCGCAAACTCGGTTACGACCTCAGCGCGCAGTGGGACAAGTGGAGCACCGCCGGCAAGGGCGCTGGGGCTCTCAGCTCCACCACGGACACGACTGCCGACGGCGAGATCAAGCGCTCGGAGACGCTTGAGCTCAATGTCGCGGCGATCGTCACCGATGTGCTTCCCAACGGCAATCTGATGATCACCGGATCGCAGGAAGTGCGCGTCAACGCCGAGCTCAGGGTGCTGACGCTCGCCGGCATCGTGCGGCCGGCCGATATCGGCGCCGAAAACACCATCCCCTACGAACGTATCGCCGAGGCTCGCATCTCCTACGGCGGACGCGGTCGCATCACCGAGGTCCAGCAGCCTGCCTACGGCCAGCAGATTCTCGACCAGGTTCTTCCGTTCTAGGATCGGAGCAGGGCGCCGTGGCAAATATCGAACAGGTTCAGCCACGCAAGGGTCCCTCCCCTGCTATCCAGGCCGGCCTGCTGCTGCTTGTGACGGCGGCCGCCATTGGCATGGGCTGGATGTCCGGCGGTTATCTCAAAGGCGTCGGCGCACCGGCGTCGGTACCGGTCGCGCCTGAGAACGAAGGCAAGATCATGCAGCCCACCGCGGCCGAGCAGCCAGGCCTGGGCCCGATGCTTGTCGTGCTGGCGCCGATCACCACCAACATCGCCTCGCCTGCCGGCACATGGATCAGGATGGAGGTGTCCATCGTCTATGACGCGCCGCAGCCACAGGCAATGTCTGATGACATCCACCAGGACCTTCTGGCCCTGGTGCGCACGTTGAAGATGCATCAGATCGAGGGGGCCAGCGGCTACCAGCACCTGAAGGCCGACCTCGAAGAACGCGCCGCGATCCGCAGCCAGGGTCACGCCAAACAGGTACTCATCAGGACATTGCTGCTCGAATGAGAAAGTTCCTTCTCGCCACGGCGATGATCGCGGCCGCAACGTCCGTCGCGACGGCGCAGCAACTCGATCTCGGCGGTATCGGCAAGGCCGACGGCACCACCGTAGGCTACATCATCCAGATGTTCGGCCTGCTGACCGTTCTGTCGGTGGCGCCAGGCCTGCTGATCATGGTGACCAGCTTCACTCGTTTCGTCATCGCCTTCTCGATCCTGCGCGCCGGAATCGGCCTGCAGTCGACACCGGCGAACCTCATCCTGATTTCGCTGTCGCTGTTCATGACGTTCTACGTCATGGCGCCGACCTTCGATCAGGCCTGGAACACCGGCGTCAAGCCGCTGATGGACAACCAGATCACCCAGACCGAAGCCTTCGACAAGATTTCAGACCCGTTCCGCACCTTCATGCTGCAC
>NZ_RZOM01001279.1:0-1508 GCF_003999175.1 Mesorhizobium sp. M7A.F.Ca.ET.027.03.2.1
GGCAAACACCAGATAGAGGAAGATGAAGCAGAACGAGATCGCCGAATCGCCGCCATTGTTGACCGGGAAGAAGTCGCGCGGCATGTGCGCCATGAAATAGGCGATCGCCATTTCGCCGGCCAGAAGGAAGGCTACGGGCCGCGTGAACAGGCCGAGCGCCAGCAGGATGCCGCCGGCGAATTCGAGGATGCCGGCGGTCATGGTCAGCCCGGAAAGGGGGTGGGGATCGGCGCTGACGGGGAGGTTGAACAGTTTCTGGCTGCCATGCTCGATGAACTGCAGCGCGGTCATGATGCGCAACACGCCGAGCGCCTGCGGCTGGTATCTGGAGAGGCTTTCGAAAAGCTTCATAATGACTCCATTTTCAATCCGCCCGGCCATAGATTATCGCCCAGGAATGACCATTCACTTCGTATGGCCTGCCGTCAACAATCGGTGATTGGGATGTTCCCAATTGCCATTAAATTTTTCTCGCCAAGGTTGCATTAATATCTCTATGGTTGTATTGATGCGTGTACAACAATCCTGAATGTGTGGGGGCCTTTGCCATGAAAAAAGTCGTCATCAGCCTTTTCGCGATCCTCGCAGGCACCAGCTTCGCCATGGCCGAGGACGCCGGCTGTGAGGCGTTCAAGTGGCCGGTGACGCGGGAGCAGACCCTGTTTGCCGCAGCACCGGCAACGCCGTCCGGAGCGGCGCTGGCGGTTGGTGCGGCTGCGGACCTGGCGCTGGTGCCGGTAGAGAAAGCCGGTTTTGCGGTAGCGCCGGAACGTGCGCCGGCATCGGACACGTTTGGCGCCGTCGCCAGCGTGGAGGTGCCATCCGAGGGAGCCATCCAGATAAGTCTCTCGGGCGAGGCCTGGATCGATGTCATCCAGGACGGCCAGGCCATCAAGTCGGCGGGCTATAGTGGCGTGAAAACATGCCCTGGCATCCGCAAGAGCGTGCGCTTCAAGCTTGCACCGGGCCCGGCCACCGTCCAGTTCAGCGGCGCGAAAAAAGCTGAGCTGAAGGTCGCGGTGCTGGCGCCGGAATGAGACGGCGCCAGGCAGGGGATAGAGGCCTTCATCGGTAGTCCGATGAAAGCCCGCGCTTGTTTCAGCGATGTTCGATCGCGGTCAGCGGACCGGCGCCATCAAGGCGAAATGCGCGCCCTGCGGGTCCTGGCATTGGACGATCCAGCTGCCGCCCGGGACCTCCATCGGCCCCATCAGGATCTTGCCGCCATTGTCGGTCACCCGTTTGGCCGCCGCATCGATGGCCGGAACATTGAAATAGAACTGCCAGACCGGGACCGGAATCTGCTCGGGCTTGTTCATGATGCCGCCGCCGGATTCGGGGCCGGCTGTAAAGGTCTGGTAAGTGCCCATCGGGCCCATGTCGAAATCGCCGGCGTCGACCCAGCCGAACTGCTCGGAATAGAAATCGAACGCGGCTTTCCAGTCGCTCGTATAAAGCTCGTGCCAGCCGATGTGGCCCGGCGTGCCGGCCGGCACGACAGGCTGGTC
>NZ_RZOM01000127.1:0-9004 GCF_003999175.1 Mesorhizobium sp. M7A.F.Ca.ET.027.03.2.1
GTAACGAAGGCGGCGAGCAGGCGTGCGTCGGCCGTCATCAGGCACGCCGTCTCAGTCTCGAAGCGAGTGGCGAAATCTGCCTCCGTGCCGGGCTGCAAATGATGAATCTCGATGACAACGATGCCGGTCAGCGGTTTGTTTCGAATGGGCTTTTCGTCATCGGCCAGGCTTGGCCGCTGCTTGCCCGCGAGGTCGAAGCCGGCGGCGGGCCACGCCGGCTTCAGCAGCAGCACATCGTCGGAATCGATCATCGTTGCGTTGGCCGCATGGCTGTGCGCCGCCCAGACCGGCCCGCCATAAAAAGCGGCGAGAGCATTTTTCCGCGCATCCATGCCGTCGAAGCCGCGCATCCAGACGAACATGTCAGGCTGATCGAGGTCCCGGAACTGGCCGATGATGGTCATGCCGGCGTCCTCCTGGCCCTCGATCAGCCTTCCGTCGAAGATGCCGATGAGCGTGTCGCGCCGACCAGGCTTCAGCGTGTATCGCCGAAGCTCGACGACAGGCGAAGCGAGCGCCGAGGGTTTCGTCGCAACGTTCTGGGGCAGGTTCATCCGACATTCTCCAAAACAGGGTGATCGTCCTGTTTTGTAAAAAAGACCGGTTGTCCTGTTTTGCCAACATGCTAAAGTTCGGCAATGTCAGCAGAGATGACCGTCCAGCCAAAACCGCGCCCGGGAAAACGCACCAACGACCCTGAAGGCATGCGCAAGAAAGTGCTCGATGTCGCCGAGGGCGCGTTCCAGGCGCGCGGCTATCATGCCTCCAGCATCGGCGATCTGATGGCGGCGGCTGATGTCAGCGGCGGCGCGCTGCATCACCACTTCCCGACCAAGAAGGCGCTGGCGCTGGCTGTGATCGACGAGCGTGTGGCGGCAGCGGTCGAAGAGACATGGATCGCGCCGGTGCTGGCGGCGGCATCGGCGCGCGAGGGCGTGCGCGCCGTGTTCGAGGCCGTGGCGGCGGAACTGGAGCAGCAGGGTTTCGTGCGCGGCTGCCCGCTCAACAATCTGGCGCACGAACTGTCGCTTGCCGATCCCGATTTTCGCACTGCCCTTGCCGGGATTTTTGCCGGGTGGCGGCGCGCGATTGCCGACAAGCTGCGTGCCGACCAGCAGGCGGGCAAGGACGAGGGCACGGACCCCGAACGCTTCGCCGCGCTGACGGTCGCCGCCTATTCCGGGGCGATGTCGATGGCCAAGACGGCGCAGGATGCCGGTGTGCTGCGGGATTGCCTGGCGGGGCTGGAGCGCAGCGCGCCGTCGCCGGGCGGCTTGGTTGCCAGGCGACGCAACAGGATACTGCCACGGCCGAGAACCCCTTGAATTTGCGTCGCTGCGTTCTTCAGGCGATGCAGGGCGAGGTGGGGAACGCCGGGCTCGGGTTCAGCTACTCGGCCAGCGGCTTGATCGTCTCGTAGCCGTTGACGGATTCCGAACTGGTGCCTTCATCGTAGCGCCGCGCGAGCGCGGCTTGCAGATCGGGCGCATAAAGGGCGGTGAATGAATCCAGCGTCTCGCCGCCGCCGTTCTTGAAGGTCTCCTTGACCGCCAGGACATTGTATTTGCAGTCGCCCAGACTGAATGTCTCCTTGCCCTTGACGATCAGGCTCAGCGTCTTGGTGCCCTTCGGCGGCTTGTTCGGCGACAACTCGACGAACTCTATCGTGGCCTTTGCCCCCGCCTTCAGCGGGAACAGCTTTCGCAGATCGGAAACGGGATCATGGCCTGGCGGCCGGTGTCGCTGTCGCGAAACACCTCGATCAGGCCGGCGAACAAATATTGGGTTTGCGGCGATTGCGATTCGTAGGTGTTGATAACCGACATCATCCCGCCGGCCACGGGCCGAAATTCGCTGTGGATGCCGGGTCTCGCCAGAACGAAACCCTTCCTGGCGGACTTGGCATCGACGCAACCGGCGGCATGCGCGGTGCTCGCGCACAGCATCGCGGCCAGGATCATGCAGATAGGTGCGGCTTTCATTTTTCGTTCTGCTCCGCTTGCGCACGCGAGACATGCCAGACCCGTGGCGTCATGTCGATGATGGCGCAGAGGCGCTGGACGACCGGCTGCTGTCCATGCTGAATCAGCAGATGATGAATCGCCGTTCGACTGGATCGCTTTCTCGACGCAACTTCATGGCGCAGGCTGCGGGATTTGCCGCGGCCGGCGCCTTGCCGCGGCCGGCCTTCGGCCAGACCGGACAACGCGTCCAGTCGATCGACGCCACCTTCCTGTTCATCGCCGATGTCCATGCCTGCCGCATGGCGAGCGGCTTGAGTCCCAACTGCCTGCAGGAAGGCAAGACCGACGCCGCGCTGCTGCGCAACGTGGCGGTGCTGAATGCGCTTGGCAACAAGGACTGGCCGGCCGAGATCAATGGCGTCGCCACCGGCCTGCGTTCCGCCGGCAAGATAGGCACGCCGCTCGGCCTCGTCGTCGGCGGCGACGTCACCGACGATGGCGGCGGCCAGATCACGCAGCCGAGCGAGGGCACCCAACTGCTCCAGTTCAGCCAGCGCTACAGCCAGGGCGTCGGCCCGGATCGCGTGCACATGCCGGTCTATGTCGGGCTCGGCAACCATGATCTCGACCAGAACGGGCCGCCGCACCATGTCGACTGGTACCGGCGCGAACTGCGCGACTATGTCGAGGTCAACCATCGCGCCGGCGTGTTCTTCAAGCCGCCGGTGCCGGCCACCGACTATGATGTCGACACCGACTGCTACTCCTGGGACTGGGGCGGCCTGCATCTGATCCAGACGCATCGGTTCGCCGGCGATACCGGCCACAGCGCCGAGAGCAGCCTGCCATGGCTGAAGCAGGACCTGGCGACCTATGCGGCGGACGGCCGTCCGGTCGTCCTGTTCCAGCATTATGGCTGGGACACTTTTTCGGTGGAACGCTGGGATGCCGCCAAGAGCCACTTCGATGATGACGGCACCGGTGCGCCGCATTGGTGGAGCGAGGCCGACCGGCAAGCGTTGCTGGCGGCGCTGAAGGGCTACAATGTCGTCGGCATTTTCCACGGCCACCAGCACGAAACGCCGCTGATCTATCGCAGGGACGGGATCGACCTGTTCAAGCCGAAGGCTGCCTATATGGGCGGTTTCGCGCTGGCCAGGGTGACCAGCGACGGCATGGACGTGGTGCTGGGCGAGGCGACCGGCGATCATGGCGAGGTTGCCTTCACCAATGCTTTCAGCAAGGGCTGGAGCACATGAAAAAAGGCGGCCTTCGCGGCCGCCTTTCCCTCGATAAAGCGCGTTTCTCGATGTCGGATCAGAGCGCCTTCTTGACCTTGTCCTTGACGTCGCCATAGGCCTTCTGCACCTTGCCGGCGATCCTGTCGCCCGTGCCTTCGGCCTGGGTCTGCCTGTTGCCGGTTGCCTTGCCCGCGGCTTCCTTGACCGAGCCCTTGACCTGCTTGGCCACGCCCGCAACCTGATCCTTGTTCACCATTTTTGCGCATCTCCTGGGATTTTTGAATTCAGGGGAATTCATTTGCGGGTAGCTAACGAGCCGGCGTCGGTTAGGTTCCAGGCGTCGCCCGGACGGCAGATCAGGTCGCGCGGCCGCCGCCTTGGGCCAAGGCTGGTGGGCTAGGCTGTGAACACACGTCGACCATGGATATTGGATGGCCGAGCGTGCGGGGAGAAAAATGGCAGAGTTTACGCTCTATATCGGCAACAAGTGTTGCTCCTCATGGTCGCTGCGGCCATGGCTGGCGATGAGGCATCTGGAGATCCCGTTCGAGGAAGGTTTCGTGCGGCTGCGCACGCCTGAAACCTTTGACAATCTGGCGAAAGTGTCGCCGACAGGTCAGGTGCCGGTGCTGAATCACAATGGCAAGATCGTCTGGGAAACCCTTGCCATCCTTGAATATCTTGCCGACCTGTTTCCCGAAAAAAAGCTCTGGCCGGCCGATATCGACGCCCGTGCGCTGGCGCGTTCGGCCGCGACCGAGATGCATTCCGGCTTTCGCGAGGTTCGCTATGGCTGGCCGATGAATTTGCGTCGGCCCAAGGCCCACAAGCCGCTCGACGCCGAGGGCGAGGCGCAACGCGCCCGCATCGAGGCGCTGTGGCGCCAGTGCCGGGAAAAATACGGCAAGGGCGGCCCGTTCCTGTTCGGCCACTTCACCGCGGCCGATGCCATGTATGCGCCTGTCGTCACCCGTTTCGACACCTATGGCGGCACGCTGGCGCCGGATACACGCGCCTATGTCGACGCCGTGCTGGCAACGCCGGCGATGCGCCACTGGTATGCCGAGGCGGCCAGGGAGACGTGGCCGGAACCCGGTCCGGACGAATAGGATCCAAACGAAAACGCCCCTCGCACCTTTTATCGTGCGGGGGGCGTCTTTGCCATCAACTGTTATTCGATTGCTCTCATGAACTGCTGATGACACCGAATAAATGCGCGTCTGCGCAGATGGTTCCTGGATGCCGGAAAACTTTTCTCAAGTTGGCGCAAGCGCGCTGTTTGGCGTCCGATCTGCCGTCATGCCAGGTGTTTTGGCCAGGTGGTTTGGGAGAATTCCGCAGCTGTGGCTTTATGCAAATTTGACAGCGCGCCAAAAGAAGCCTATAAGCAAATCGTCGATATTTGTTTGACTGACTTTTGTTATCCGCGCTTTCGAGCGCGCCTTTGACGAACTTCCCACATCAAAAATCGGGACAAACGACGTTGTGCATCCGCATGGCGTCGAACGAATATTTGCCATGGAAAGGGTTCGTCATGAGCACCGGCACAGTTAAATGGTTCAACGCCACCAAAGGTTTTGGTTTTATTCAGCCTGACGACGGCTCGGCCGACGTTTTTGTCCACATCTCGGCCGTAGAGCGCGCCGGCATGCGCGACATCGTCGAGGGCCAGAAGCTCGGTTACGAGATGGTCCGCGACAACAAGTCGGGCAAGATGTCCGCCGACCAGTTGAAGGCGGCCTGAAAAAAGAATTCAGCTCTCCCGGTGACCACGGATGTACTGGCACCGGTGAGTGGCGAATTCGGGCGCATGGCCGCGGAGACCTGAGTTTCCACGGCATATCATGCGCATGAGAAGGGCGTTTCGTGCATCCCCGGTGCATCCTTTTTGGATGTCATCTGGTTGCGCGGCGCCTTTACGGAAGGTCAGGCGGTGCCTGGCCTTTTTCATTTTGCGGGCCTCGCCGCCGAAAGTGCGCTGCGCGCCGGCCTGGACGTGCTAAGGGACGCTCCAGCAATTTGAATTCGCCGCGCGTATTGCTTTGTGCGTGATCCTGACCGAAGACCCGGTCTCGCTCCATCGGCACAGGCTCCTGACAGGAGAAAGATTTGACCACCAGTTCAAAGACAACCGTCGATCAGGCCGTGTCCCTGTTCAGCAAGACGCAAACCCAGTCGATGTCGCTCAACCGCATCAACTCCGAGCGCGACGCCGTCAGCGAGGCACGTGAAGCCAAGACCGCGCGTCTGCGCGAATTGCGGCTGGAGAAGGAAGCCGACGAGATGGCCGCCGCCGCCGCGCTAGCCGCTTTGCCGAAGCGGGCCGGAAGACGCTGATGGCCACCAAACGCGTACCGCCAACACCGATCGCCGCCGACGCAACAATTGCCGATATGGTCGAAGGCCTCGACAAGCCGGTCGAATTCGTCAGGCGTGTGCTGGAAAAGCTCGAACGCTGCAAGCGTGCCCACGGTGATGCCCAGGTGCGCGTCGGCGTGCGTGGCCGCGCCGAATGTCCGAACTACCTGATCGAATATGTCCGCGAAGACGCCAAGACCCATGAGCGGGTGACTTATCAGGACGCGGCCTACAGCGGCAGCACGCATCGCGAGTTGGCGGCCCATCACATCGAGGCGGTGAAAAACTGGTCGCCCGAGGAAATGAACATCACGGCCGTTTCGGCGCTGATCGGCCGCCTGCGCAATCCGCGCGCCCCATCATCGCGCTTCGCCGACGAGGACTGACATGGCCATAAAATTCTCCTCCAAGGATCAGACGGCAGCCTCGGGTGCTGCGGCAAAACCGGCCAAGCCGGTTGCCGCGCCGAAAGCCGGCGACGCCACCGAGGCCGCGACCGATCTGTTCAAGTCGCCGGCGGATTCGCCGAAGGGCAAGACGGCTAAGAAGAAATAGCGCCTTGCCGCAAGACGCCGATCAAAACCCCGCCGCGCCGGGGCTGTCCGCCCTGGTGGCCGCCGCAAGCGTTTTGTCGTCGCAACACGGCACTTTCGATTGCCAAAGCTGCGGTGCCTGCTGCTCCTATTCGGCCGAGTGGCCGCGCTTTTCCACCGAGGATGACGCACAGCTCGACCGTATCCCGGAAAAATATGTCGCATCTGACCTGTCAGGCATGCGCTGCGAGGGCGTGCGCTGCTCGGCGCTGTCCGGCGAGATCGGCAAGTCGACCGCTTGCGGCATCTACGACGTCCGGCCGGACGTCTGTCGCGCCTGCATGCCCGGCGACGAGGAGTGCCTGATGGCACGCCAGGCGCTCGGGTTACCGGTGTAGCCAATCTCCAATCGCCTCCGCTTGTGCGCCGACCCGCAGCCCGATACCTTCCTGGTTGGGTAGGGTGCCGGAGGAACCATCGTGAGCATCGAATTTCTGTTGACGTCCCTGATTGTCGTGGCTTCGCCCGGCACCGGCGTTCTCTACACGCTGAGCGCCGGCCTCTCGCGCGGTGCGCGAGCCAGCGTCATCGCCGCCTTCGGCTGCACGCTCGGCATCATCCCGCACATGGCCGCTGCCATCACTGGCCTGGCGGCGCTGCTGCACACCAGTGCGCTCGCCTTCGAGACGCTGAAATATCTCGGCGTCGCCTACCTGCTGTACATGGCCTGGAACACACTCAAGGAAAATGGTGGCCTCAGCGTCGACCAGGATGTGACGCCGCGTTCGGCCGGCAAGGTGATTGCCACCGGCATCCTCGTCAACGTGCTCAATCCGAAACTTTCGATCTTCTTCTTCGCCTTCCTGCCGCAATTCGTCAGCACCACGGAGCCCAACGCGCTGTCGAAGATGCTGGAGCTGAGTTCCGTCTTCATGCTTTTGACCTTCGTGGTTTTCGTCGGCTACGGCATCTTCGCCGCCTCGATCCGCAGCCACGTCGTCTCGCGGCCAATGGTGTTGACCTGGATGCGCCGGACCTTCGCCGGCGCCTTCGTCATGCTCGGCGCGAAGCTGGCGCTGGCGGATCGGTAGAGCCACGGCAAGCGGCTCAGTCTTGCTGATCCGCTCGCCTTGTTGCGCTGTTCCGGGCGATGCCCTTTGGGAAATTGCTCGGGCGCGCTACCCCTTCACATAGCCCATCGCTTCGACGATCCGCCCGTCGGCCACGCGCATGAGGTTGACGCCGCGCAGCGAATTGCCGTCGGCCATGAAATAGCGCCAGCGGATCGTTGCCCGGTCGCCGGCAACGAAGGTTTCCTCGACATCGAAGCGCGTGCCGGCCTGAGTCGCGATCGCCGTCCAAAGCCCGACACACGCCGCTTGACCGGCAAAACGAGCGCCGTCCGGCGCCGGCACGGTGTTCTCGATCACGCAATCCTCAGCCACCAGTTCGGCGAGTGCCGAGGGATCATGGCGTTGGAATACGTCGTTGTAGCGCCGCATGATCTCGGCCGTCTGCTGGGACAGATCGTACGCGGTTGCGTCCATGACAAGCTCCTGTGTCATCTTCTTCCTCCTGGCTTCATTGGCCTTTGGTGGCTTCAACGAGCGTTGCCTTGAGGGTGATCTGAGACACGCCGGCAAGGGCCCGCGAGACGAGGCAGCCCGCCTTGGCGGACTGTGCAAGGCGCTCGAATTCATCTGCGGCGAGTCCTGCGGCCTCCACCTCGGTTTCGAGTTCGATCCGGGTGATCGTCGGCCCGGCCGCGGTCGCGCCGAGATGCACCTTGGCGATCGTGTGGATATTGCGGGCAACATGGCCGGCGCCGCCCAGTATGGCGCTCAGCGCCATCGAGAAGCAGCCTGCATGCGCTGCGGCGATCAGCTCTTCCGGGTTGGTGCCCGGACCGTTCTCGAAGCGCGACGGGAAGGAATAGGCGCCTTCGAAGACGCCGCTGCCGAGCCGCAGCCGGCCCGCCCCTTCCTTCAGCGTGCCTTGCCATTTGGCCGAGGCTTCACGAATTGTCATTGTCGTTCTCCCTTGGTTTGAGGACTTGATGGGTCAGGCGCCGTCGATGATCACCTTCCCGAAGACGTCGCCCTGCTGGAAATAGCGGTAGGCATCGCCGGCCTCGGTGAAGGCGAAGACCTTGTCGATGACGGGCCGCAGGCGATGCTGCGAGACGGCGCGCAGCATGGCTTCGAGATTGGTCCGGTTGCCGACGAACAGGCGGCTGATGGTGGCGAGGCTGCGCTGGTAGAGTGCCGCCGGCAGCTGGATCGATCCGCCTTTCGCATCCTGCGGCGTCAAGAGCACGATGTGCCCGTATAGCGTGCTGGCGATCAGCGACTGGGCGAAGGTCGCCGGGCCACCGGTCTCGACGATGAGATCGATGCCCCCGGTCTGGTCGCGGACGGTCGCACCCCATTGCGGCATATCCGATGTCGAAACCACCAGGTCGGCGCCCAGCGCCCGCAGCCTGTCGGCTTTCTCACCGCGCGAGGTGACGGCGGCGACATGGCAGCCGAGCAGCTTGGCGAACTGCAGTGCAAAGAGCGAGACGCCGCCCGAGCCGATGACCAGAACCCATTGGCCGGGCTTCGGAATTCCGGCGCCCGTCACCGCATTCCAGCCGGTCAGGCCGGCACAGGTCAGCGTTGCCGCCTCATGCCAGTCGAGATGATCGGGCAAGCGCACCGCCCATTGTTCGTCGAGAACGGCGTATTCGGTCAGCATGCCATCCAGCGTGCAGCCGAGCTGATCGATGAGTCCGGCATGGATGCGGCCGTCGATCCATCGGGCGAAATAGCTGCCGGTCACGCGGTCGCCGACAGCAAAGCGGGTGACGGTATCGCCGATGGCGACAATGTCACCGGCCCCGTCGCTCAGCGGAACGACGCCTTGGCGC
>NZ_RZOM01001280.1:0-1506 GCF_003999175.1 Mesorhizobium sp. M7A.F.Ca.ET.027.03.2.1
GACCTCTACCGCGTCACCAGTGAGCTGATCCCGGGTGCCGGCGAGCCGGGCGAAGTCGTGCGCAGCGAAACCTTCGTCGTCATGGCGTCCTGCAACAAATGGGTCAGCCTGCCGGAAGGCTGCTGGTCGGACGACCGCAAGGAGCCGGCATGAAGATCGCGGTACTCGGCGGCCTCGGCCTGCAAGGCCGGGCTGCAATCGCCGACCTCGTCGCCAGCGACGGCGTCGAGGAAATTGTCTGCGTGGACACCGCGGCGGACGGCCCCGCCCGGCTTGCCGGCCTGACCGATCTTGCCCGCGTGCGCTTCGTCGTGCCCGAGGGCGCGATCGGCCCGACGCTGGCCAACGTGCTTGATGAGGTCGACGCCGTCATCGACCTGTTGCCGCAGCCATTGATGCGCGAGGCGGTGCAGGCCGCGATCGCCACGCGCACGCCGCTGGTCACCACCAATTACGCCAAGTCGATCGCCGACCTGGCGCCGGCCGCCGAACAGGCGGGTGTCTCGATCATGACCGAATGCGGGCTGGACCCCGGCATCGATCTTGTGCTCTACGCCCGCGCCGCCAGGCAGTTCGACTCGATTTCCTCGATCGATTCCTATTGCGGCGGCATCCCCGAGCCGAAGGCGATGGCGAAGCCCCTTTGCTACAAGGTGAGCTGGAATTTCGACATGGTCCTGGTCAGCCAGAACCGCGACAGCGTGATGATCGAGGATGGAAAACGCGTCGCTGTGCCGGCCGGCCAGCAGCACGACAATCCCTTCATCCACGAGATCGAAGTCGTGGGCCTCGGCAAACTGGAAGCCTTTCCCAATGGCGACGCGCTGCACTATGTCGAGATGCTGGACGCCGCCAAGGGGCTGCGCCGCTCTGGCCGCTACACGCTGCGCTGGCCGGGATGGTCGGCCTTCTGGGCGCCGTTGAAGGAGCTCGGTTTCCTCTCCGAAGACAAGGTGCCCGGCACCTCCAACAGCCCGCGCGAATTCCTCGGCCGGCTGCTCGGGCCCCAATTGCAATATGGCCCGGGCGAAAAGGACCTGTGCGTGATGCGCAATGTCTTTTCCGGTCTTGAAGGCGGCCGCGCCAAGACGGTCACGTCGGACCTGATCATCGAACGCGATCTGGCTTCCGGCCTGTTCGGCATGAGCCTCGGTGTCGGCTACCCCGCCAGCATCGTGGCGCAGATGCTCGCGCGGCGTGAGATCACCAGACCGGGCCTTTTGAACCCGCTGCTGGACGTGCCCGACATCAGGTTCTTCGATGAACTGGCCAAGCGTGGCATCACGGTTTCCGAGACGGTGGCACGGGACTGAGGAGAAAAGATTTTCGAACGGTGGCTGCCGTCGGCAACGGCGCTGCCGCTCAAAAAGCACCCCAAAGGGTGAAAAACAACGTGGAACAATAAAACAAGGAGGAATACCGAAATGAAGATTGCCAGATTTTTCATCGCAGGGCTTGCACTCGCCGGGCTCACTGCCGCTGCCAGTGCCGGTACGCTCGACGACC
>NZ_RZOM01001281.1:0-1505 GCF_003999175.1 Mesorhizobium sp. M7A.F.Ca.ET.027.03.2.1
GATGACATCGTGGACGTTCGATTCCTGCGCGGCCGAAAGCGGCGCCGAAGGCCTCAAGGTACTGATCGCCGCCGCTGCCTGTGGTGTTCCGGTCGATTGCGTCGTGCTCGACTACCAGATGCCTGGAATGAGCGGCGCCGAAATGGCGCGGATCGTGCGCAGCACCGCCGGCCTTGCCGGCACGCCGATCATCATGCTGACCTCGGTCGACCAGTCGCTCGCCAACACCAGCTATCGCGATCTTGGCATCGATGCCCAGCTGATCAAGCCGGCGCGCTCTTCGGTGCTGCTGGAAACGCTGGTCGCCACCATCCAGCGGCATCGCCACAATACGAGCAGCAGCGACGCGCAGCCGCTCGCAGCCGACGTCGCTGCGAGTTATGTGATGCGGCCGCAGCCCTCGGCACCGTCCGAACAGCGGGCGCTGCTGCAGCCGCCTTCGATTCGCCCCCGGCCACCGGTGGCGGCTGGCGGCGACAGGCTGGATATCCTGGTGGCCGAGGACAATGAGGTGAACCAGATGGTGTTCACCCAGATCCTCGGCGAGACCGGTTATGGTTTCGAGATCGTCGGCAATGGCCGCAAGGCGCTCGACGCCTTCGGCCGGCTCAACCCGTGCATGATCCTGATGGATGTCTCCATGCCGGAGATGAACGGTCTCGAAGCGACCGCCGCCATTCGCCGGCTGGAGGAAGAAACCGGCACGCATGTGCCGATCGTCGGCGTCACCGCACATGCGCTGAAGGGCGACCGTGAGCGCTGCCTGGAGTCAGGCATGGACGACTATCTGCCCAAGCCGATCAGTCCCCGGGCGTTGCTCGAGAAGGTCGAGCGCTGGGTCGGCGCCAGCCGGCAGGCGCAGCGCAACGCCGGGTAAGGCCGGCTCTGCCCGAGTACCGGGAATACGGCGAAGATTCGCGCCCCTGTCAGCGGCCAAGACTATGGTGCGATCGCACCATATGAAAGGCGGCATCCAGCCGAGACAATGGCGACATTCGAATTCCGCTCTTCCCAGTTACGGGCGGGAGCAGCGACCGCCGGCATGAGACAGCGTCAACCTACCCCAACGGACCTGTTTTCGGCGATGGCCCGGCCACGACACCGTCTGGCTGAGAGCAACGCGCTCCCGTCCGGCTTTTCTTCATAAAGGCCGGCTGATCCTCAAATCGCCGGCCAGCCTCGACCGAATCGAGCAAGTCCCTGATTCCGGTGACAAAGCGGGGCTGCGTCGGGAGTGCCGGCCAGGCGGCATTCTGCTCATCCCGATGACGCGTTACCGGGGTGACATCAAACTGTCATGCGACTGTTATAATCGAAGGCTATTGGCCTCAGCGGGCGCCGACTGACGAGCGCCGAGAGACCATCTTCCGAACAGGAGCAGGCCACATGAAGAAATTCCTCTATACGGCGTCGGCCGCTGCGCTTGCGCTCGCCGCGACGTCCGGCTTCGCCGCCGCGCGCGACCAGATCCAGGTCGCCGGATCATCGACAGTGTTACCTTATGC
>NZ_RZOM01001282.1:0-1502 GCF_003999175.1 Mesorhizobium sp. M7A.F.Ca.ET.027.03.2.1
CAATGCCGAAGGCGTCCTTGCAGATGCGCCGGAAGACAACCATCTCGCTCTCGCTGACAGACCCGTCGGCCAGGATCATGCGAAACAGCATCAGCAGTTCCGCCGACAGGACCGGATCGTCCGCCACCTTGCGCACACCCGGGTCGCCGTCGAATATCTGACGTATCTGGTCCAGCAATGCGAATGCCATCAGGAGCCTCTTTCCGGGTTAACCACACAAATACAAATCCAAGCGCGATGCGCTTGGATAGAGGTAGCGCGGAATCGACCTTGCGCAAACAGGGCGGCCGTGGTCGAACGCCCGATATTTCAGCCGGCCGCATACATCAGATGATCGACCTTAGCATCCAGACCGTCGCCATGCTCGCCTTCGCCGCCTTTGCCGCGGGCTTTGTCGATTCGATCGCCGGCGGCGGCGGACTGATCACCGTGCCGGCGCTGCTGCTTGCCGGTTTCACGCCGGTCCAGGCGCTCGCCACCAACAAACTGCAAGGCATGTTCGGCTCGGGCTCGGCGACCATCCACTATGCGTCGAAGGGTCATGTCGACCTGCGCCGGCAATTGCCGTCGGCGCTTCTGGCCCTTGTCGGAAGCGCCATCGGCGCCTTGCTGGCAACGATCGTGCCGGGTGACATTCTGCGGGCTGCCCTGCCTATCGTGCTGATCGCCATCGCGCTCTACTTCGCGTTCAAGCCCAACATGAACGACATCGACCGCGCCGAGCGGCTGTCGCCGTTCCTGTTCGGGCTGACCCTGGTGCCGGCCATCGGCTTCTACGACGGCCTGTTCGGGCCGGGTGCAGGCTCCTTCTACATGCTGGCCTTCGTGGCACTTGCCGGCTACGGCGTGCTCAAGGCGACGGCGCATACCAAGCTGCTCAACTTCGCCTCCAACATCGGCGGCTTCATCGTCTTCGCGGCCTTCGGCGTCGTCTACTGGAAGATCGGCCTGATGATGGGCGTTGCCCAGTTCCTCGGCGCCCGCGTCGGCGCCAGCCTGGCCATGCGCATCGGCGCGAAACTGATCAAGCCGCTGCTGGTGATCGTGTGCCTGGCGCTTGCTGTGAAGCTGCTGGCCGACCCGGCGAACCCGCTGCGCGCCCTGATTGGTGTGTGATCACGCGCCCTGATAGAATGCCGCTGTTCGAATCATGTAGGAGGAGCCACACATGAATCTTAGCGCACCTACGCAGATCGTTTTTATCATTTCCGTTGTTATCGCCATCATCGGCGTACTCGCCGCGCTTGGCGTTCTTGCGTTCATTCCACTCGCATCGGTGTGGATTGTTCTTATTGCTTTCGTCGTGCTTGCCGGCGGCTGCCTGATGCGCGGCGCCTGACCATTTCTCTTGAAGTGGGGACGAGGAGCGCCCGGCCAAAAGCCGGGCGCTTTTGATTCCGGCCCCGGGTCTGCTAGATTTGACTTGGCGCAAGGATGGCCGATGCCAGTCGAGATGCAACTCCAGCAAGAGCAGGACCGGTCCGTCGCCGGGCGGTTCGAGA
>NZ_RZOM01001283.1:0-1498 GCF_003999175.1 Mesorhizobium sp. M7A.F.Ca.ET.027.03.2.1
CGTCTTCACCACGCCGTCCAGCGCGCCGACATAGATGAAAACATCGGCCACCGTCACCAGATAGGCTTTCGGACCGGCATAGGGAAAATCCCGCAGATCGGCCTTGTCGAGGAAATCGTAGACGCCCTTGGTCCGCGCCTTTCTCAGCATTTTGGCCGAAATGTCATACCCCTCCAGCCGGTCGACGATCGGCCGCAGCCTCTGCCCCATCAGGCCGGTGCCGCAGCCGAGATCCAGAGCGAGCGGGAAGCGTCCCGGCCTTGCCGCTCGAATGGCCTGGTCGAGCATTTCAGGCAGGCGGTAACTCAGCCTGCCGACCAGGGACTCATCGAAGCTCTCGGCATAGTGGTCGAACAAGGTCTCGACGAAGGCGCTGGGGAGCGCGTCGGGCGCCGGCGCCTTGCCGATCAATTGCAGGTTCAGTGCAGCGCCTTGACGATCCGATGGATCGAGTTGCAGCGACATCGTCCAGGCCTGCGCGGCCAGCTCCGCCGCGCCCGCCGCCTGCTGCATCTCGCCGAGGCGAAACCAGCCCATCGCCCATAGCGGTGTCATTTCCAGGGCGCCGAGCAGCAATTCCGCCGCCGCCGCATGATCGCCATCCGCGTGCAGCATCTCGGCATAATCGGCACGGCGATCGGCGTTCAAGTCGCCGGACGAGGCCTGAAGCGGTTTCATGACGATGGATCCTGCCGGCGGATCGAGCCGGCGGTGCTCTATGCCGGAGTCAGCAGTGACTTACAACAGGCTTCCCGCCGCGGAATTATATCCTATCTTGGAGATCATGCGCGCCAGCGACCTGCTTCATCCCCGGCCTGAAGGCCTCTATTGCCCGCCGGGCGATTTCTTCATCGACCCGGTCCGGCCGGTCAACCGGGCACTGATCACGCATGGCCATTCCGATCACGCGCGTTCCGGCCACCGCTCGGTGCTGGCGACGCGGCAGACGCTCGACATTATGGGCCTGCGCTACGGCGAGGATTTCGCGGGAACAACGCAAGCGGCACAGCTCGGCGAGACGATTGCACTCAATGGCATCAGCGTCAGCTTCCATCCAGCCGGCCATGTGCTGGGCTCGGCGCAGATATTGGTCGAGCATCAGGACACGCGCATCGTCGCTTCCGGTGACTACAAGCGGCAGAGGGACGCGACCTGCGCGCCATTCGAGCCGATCCCGTGCGATGTGTTCATCACCGAAGCGACCTTCGGCCTGCCGGTGTTTCGCCATCCGCCCGACACCGAAGAAATCGCTCGCTTGCTGAAATCGGCGGCGCAGTTCCCCGAGCGCTCGCATCTGGTCGGCGCCTATGCGCTGGGCAAGGCGCAAAGGGTGATGCGGCTGTTGCGCGACGCCGGCTACGACAGGCCGCTCTACATCCATGGCGCGCTGGCCAAACTCAGTGAGTACTACCAGAGCCAAGGCATCGATCTCGGCACCCTCGAACCGGCGACCGTCGAAAGCGGCGGCAAGGATGATTTTACCGGCGCCATCGTCGTC
>NZ_RZOM01001284.1:0-1498 GCF_003999175.1 Mesorhizobium sp. M7A.F.Ca.ET.027.03.2.1
GACCTTCGAACAGGCGGTCGCGGCGGCGGCCCTGGTCAAGGTCAGCTATGACGAGACGCCTTCCATCGTCGACCTCAGCGACGGCAAGGCTGGCGACGGCATCCCGATCGACGCCATGACCAAGGAATGGGGCGATGCGCAAGGTGCGTTCGCCTCGGCACCGGTCCGCATCTGCGCCGCCTATAACACGCCGCGCGAGTACCAGGCGCCGATGGAGCCGCATGGCCTGATCGCCCGCTGGGAGGGCGACCGGCTCACCGTATGGGAGCCGAGCCAGTGGCTGGACGGGATGGCCCGCACCTATGCCGAATGGTTCGGCGTGCCGTTCGAGAATGTGCGGCTGGTCTCGCCCTATATTGGCGGCGGCTTCGGCTCCAAGGCGCTGGCGCTCAGCCATGGCGCGGTGGCCGCATGTTCGGCCAGAATGCTTGGCCGGCCGGTGCGGCTGGTGATGACGCGGCCCCAGACTTTTACGGGCTATGGTGGCCGCGCGGCGACACGCCAGACCGTGACGATCGGCGCCGACACGCAAGGAAAGATCCAGTCGATCGTGCATCGCGGCGTCAATGAGACCTCCATCGACGGCATGTGGGTCGAGCCGCTGGGATCGGTCACCTCGATCATGTATGCGACGCCGAATTTCTCCTCGAAGCAGAACGTCGTGCGGGTCAATTCGGTGGTGCCGGGCGCCATGCGCGCGCCGGGCGAAAACCCCTCGGCCTTCGGCATCGAAAGCGCCATCGACGAGCTCGCTTACGAGGTCGGCATCGACCCGCTGGAAATCCGGCTCCGGAACTATGCCGAGCAGGATCCGCATGCCAAAAAGGCTTGGTCTACCCGGCAGTTACGCGAGGCTTTTGCCGCAGGTGCGGAGCGCTTCGGCTGGGCCAGGCGCTCGCCCGAACCGCGCTCGATCCGCGACGGCACCCAGTTGATCGGCTGGGGCGTCGCGGCTGGCACCTATCCGGTTCGGCGCGCCTATGGCGAGGCGATCGTGCGTATCCTGGCCGACGGCTCGGTCGAGGTCGAAAGCTCGTCGATCGACATGGGTCAAGGAACCTACACAATCCTGGCGCAGACCGCCGCTGAAACGGTCGGCGTGCGAGCTGACGACGTGGTGGTGAAACTCGGCGACTCCCGCTTTCCGCGCGCCGGCGTCACCGGCGGCTCGCGCCTGGCCGGCGTCATGACCGGCGCGGTATACAAGGCCGCGAGCTCAGCGCTCGACCAGTTGGTGGGCCTTGCCATCAGCGATCCGCGGTCGCCTTTCCACGCGCTGCAGGCCAACACGCTGGTCGTCGCCAATGGCCGCATCGCTTCGCCGCGCGGCGACGGCCCCGATGTCTCGATCGCCGAACTGCTCAAAAGCGTCGGCCGCGACCACATCGAAGCCACCGGCGACACCATGCCGGAAAACTCGACGCCAGAGGAGCGCTACAAGAACTACACCACCATCGCCATGGCGCTGCCGCACACCGAGGGCGACTATTCCCGCCAC
>NZ_RZOM01001285.1:0-1497 GCF_003999175.1 Mesorhizobium sp. M7A.F.Ca.ET.027.03.2.1
ATTCGCACCAGCTCTCCGGCGGCCAGCGCCAGCGCGTGGCGATTGCGCGTGCACTCATTCTCGAACCGTCGATCCTGCTGCTCGACGAGCCGACCTCGGCGCTCGATGCCTCGGTGCAGGCGGAAGTGCTCAACCTGTTGGAAGAGGTACGCAAGCGGCGCAAGCTGACCTTCCTGATGGTCAGCCACGACCTCGCCATCATCACCCATATGTGCGAGCGGCTGATGGTGATGCAAAGCGGCGAGGCGGTGGAGAATCTGGCGGCGGCTGAACTTGTCGAACGCCGCGTGACCAAGGATTATACGCGCAATCTTTTGCGGGCCAGCGATGGGTTTGTGAGAACCGCCTGAATTCGTTTTCTCTTTTGCGCCGAACAACCATCTTGGGGACTGCCCGTGGAGGAATGGAAATTTGCGGATCCGCCCAATCTCGCGGTGTTGTCGGACAAGAGCCTATTTAAACGTGGCGACTGGATCGCATACGTTGTGCATGAAGATGACGACGACGACAGCTACAACGACGAAGGTGGCAGTTGGCAATTCTACAGTAGCGACATTCGAGATTGGGATGAACGCGAGATAATGCTCGTAGGCCTGCAAGAGGTGGTTCAACTGGATGAAACCATCCTGGAGTTGGCCGATTTGCCGAAAGGTTGGCGTGCTTGGCGCGCCTCGAAATCGTCGCCATGGCGGCGCGCCAAGTCACGCCCCGTACCCTCCAACGACAACGAGTGACCCGCCAAAGCCTTAAGTCTGGGCTTGCACCGGTTCGCCGCTCTCCACGGGTGGCTCTTCCTGGGCTTTCGGCTCCTTGATCCTGAACCACGTCACATAAAGCGCCGGCAGGAACAGCAGCGTAATCGCCGTGCCGGCAATGATGCCGCCCATCATGGCATAGGCCATCGGGCCCCAGAACACTTCACGTGCGATCGGGATCAGCGCCAGGCTGGCAGCCGCCGCCGTCAGCGCGATCGGGCGCATGCGGTGTTCCGTCGCCTCGATGACGGCCGCCCAGCGGTCCTTGCCTTCCCGGACGAGATCCTCGATCTGCACGATCAGGATGACCGAGTTGCGGATCAGGATGCCGATCAGCGCCAGCACGCCGAGGATGGCGACGAAGCCGAGCGGTGCTCCGCTCGGCACCAGGGCCGCCACCACGCCGATCAGGCCGAGCGGCGCCACGGCCACCACCAGGAACAGGCGCTGGAAACTCTGCAACTGCACCATCAGGATCGTCGCCATGACGAACAGCATCAGTGGCACCACGGCGGCGATCGGTCCCTGGCTTTTGGCGCTTTCCTCGACCGAGCCGGCGGTGGCGATCGAATAGCCCGGCGGCAGCTTGGCGGTGAAGGCATCGACCGACGGCTTCAACTCGTTGACGACGGTGGCCGGCAGCACGTCGCCGACCAGTCCGGCGCGCACGGTGATGGTCGGGATGCGGTCGCGTCGCCACACCGTTGGCTGCTCCAGATCGTAGCGGAAGTTGGCGACGGCC
>NZ_RZOM01001286.1:0-1494 GCF_003999175.1 Mesorhizobium sp. M7A.F.Ca.ET.027.03.2.1
TGTCCGCACACCGCTGCGGCGCGTCTTGCGCAATTTCGTGCTCGGCGTCGTCAACATGATGCCGTTCGTCAAGCGCAGGATCTCGATGAAATTGTCAGGTCTCAGCCGGGCCGAAATGGCGACGCTGCCGGCGTCGTCGCAGCCGGGCGGGCGCAAGCAAGCGATGAAACGGGAGCTCAAGCTGGTTGCCTGATCTCGAGGCGCCGGACAACTACCGGCGCTGTATCGGAGCAGCGGTTCTAAAGACGAACGTGCCGGCGACACCCCCGGCACGTGCACATTTCAGCCACGTGGTTCTGGTCAGGCGAAGTATTGGCCGCCATTGGCCGTGATGGTCGAGCCGGTGATGAAGCCTGCATCTTCGGATGCGAGGAAGACGACGCAGCGCGCGATCTCTTCCGGTTCGCCGAGGCGGCCGACGGGGATTTGCGGGATGATGCGGTCGTTGAGCACCCTCTCGTCGATCGCCTTGACCATCTCGGTGGCGATGTAGCCAGGGCAGATGACGTTGACGGTGATGCCCGCGCGAGCTCCCTCTTGAGCGAGGGCTTTGCTGAAACCGATGTCGCCAGCCTTGGCGGCGGAATAGTTGACCTGGCCGGCCTGGCCTTTCTGGCCGTTGATCGAGGAGATGGTGATGACGCGGCCGAACTTGCGGTCGCGCATGCCGCTCCACAGCGGATGCGTCATGTTGAAGACGCCGGACAGGTTGGTGTCGATGACCTCTTTCCACTGCTCGCGCGTGATCTTGTGGAACATGGCGTCCCGGGTGATGCCGGCGTTGTTGACCAGCACCGAGACCGGGCCGAGATCGGCCTCGACTTGGCGGATGCCGGCGGCGCAGGAATCATAGTCGGCGACCGACCATTTGTAGACCGGAATGCCGGTCTCGGCCTTGAATTTCGCCGCTGCGGCGTCATTGCCGGCATAGTTCGCGGCAACCGAATAGCCGACGGTCTTCAATGCGATCGAGATCGCCGCGCCGATGCCGCGCGATCCGCCTGTGACGATTGCTACCTTGGTCATGCATTTCCCCTTTTTTGATACCGCCCTGTTGTCGGGCTTGGCAGGCACTGGATACAGAACGGGCGGCTCGCGCCGCCCGTTAGTGAGTTATTCAGAGTGCTTCGATGCACATGGCGACGCCCATGCCGCCGCCGATGCACAAGGTGGCGAGGCCTTTCTTGGCGCCGCGCCGGCGCATTTCGAAGACCAGCGTGTTGAAGACGCGGGCGCCGGACGCACCGATCGGGTGGCCGATGGCGATGGCGCCGCCATTGACGTTGACGATCGAGGGATCCCAGCCCATGTCCTTGTTGACGGCGCAGGCCTGCGCGGCAAAGGCCTCGTTGGCCTCGACCAGGTCGAGATCGCCGACCGACCAGCCGGCCTTTTCCAAGGCCTTGCGCGATGCTGGGATCGGGCCGGTGCCCATGATCTGCGGATCGACGCCGGCGGTTGCCCAGGACACGATGCGTGCCAGCGGGGTGACGC
>NZ_RZOM01001287.1:0-1491 GCF_003999175.1 Mesorhizobium sp. M7A.F.Ca.ET.027.03.2.1
CCGCCAACGAAGCCTGGGGCAAGAAGCCGCTGGTGACTGTATTCGTCACAAGATGACGAAAGGGAGTACGGGAGTAGGGGAAAAGACAGATATGTCAGCTGTTTGCTCTTCCTACTCCCCTACTCCCGTACTCCCTTTCGTCATCTTGTGACGAATACAGTCACCAGCGGCTTCTTGCCCCAGGCTTCGTTGGCGGCGCCGCGCACGGCGCGCCGCACTGCTTCCTGCACCAAGTCGAGGTCTTTTCGGCGCTGACGGGGGATGGAGTCCACCGCGCCGATTGCCGCATCGATCATCAGATCTTCCAGCGACTCGCCACGGGCGTCGGCCTCGGCGACGCCGATGGCGACCAGGTCGGGGTCGCCGGCAAGCTCATATTTGTCGTCCAGGACGACATTGACCGCCACATGGCCGGCAAAGGACAGCTTGCGCCGGTCGCGGATGCCCATCGCCTGATCGGTGCCGATCAGTCTGCCATCCTTGTAGATACGGCCGAACGGCACCTGATCCATGATGGTGGCTGGGCCGGGAGCAAGCCTGAGCATGTCGCCGTCGCGCACCTGCGCCACCTGGCCGATGCCCGATGTCGACATCAGCGAGCCCTGCGCCACCAGATGTGCCGCCTCGCCATGCACGGGAACGCCGATCTGCGGGCGCACCCATTTATACATCTTGCGCAATTCGCTGCGCCGCGGATGGCCGGAGACATGCACCAGTGCATCACCGTCCTCTATGATCTTGACGCCGAGGTCGATGAGGCGGTTCTTGATCTCGAGAATCGCCTTCTCGTTGCCGGGAATGGTACGCGAGGAAAACACCACCGTGTCGCCCGCCGTCAGTGACACCGACTTCATCTCTTCGCGCGACAGCTTGGCCAGTGCGGCCAGCGGCTCGCCCTGGCTGCCGGTGCAGATGATGACCAGGTTCTCGCGCGGGATGAAACCAAAATCCTCCTCGGCGATGAACTCCGGCAGACCGTCCATGTAGCCGAGTTCGCCGGCCACATCGATGACCCGCTTCAGCGAACGGCCAAGCACCAGGCACTGGCGTCCGGCATCGCGCGCCGCTTTGGCGATCGAGACGATGCGTCCGACATTGGAGGAGAATGTGGTGACGGCGACACGGCCCTTGGCAGCCTGGATGACGCCCTTGAGGCCCTCGCCCACAGCCACTTCCGAAGGCGACTCACCTTCGCGCAGCGCATTGGTCGAATCGCAGATCAGCGCCAGAACGCCCTTGTCGCCATAGGCGCGGAAACGCGCCTCGTCGGTCTTCGGCCCGATCGTCGGCTCCGGATCGATCTTCCAGTCACCGGTATGGATGACGGTGCCTGCCGGCGAGGTAATGGCCAGCGACATCGGCTCGGGAATCGAGTGCGCGACCGGAATGGCTTCGATCTCGAACGGGCCGACGGTGAATTTCTCGCCCGCCCGGTAGATTGTCACCGGTATTTTCGGCGCGCCCTGCTCGCCTTGCCGCTTGGCCTCCAGC
>NZ_RZOM01001288.1:0-1490 GCF_003999175.1 Mesorhizobium sp. M7A.F.Ca.ET.027.03.2.1
CAACAGCGGTCCATTGATTTCGGGGCCAAGGCCGCCCGGCGCCAGAAGCGTCAGCGAGGCTATCTTTTCGGGCTCGGCCAGCGCCATCAGCGCCGCCACGGCACCGCCCATCGAGTGGCCCACGAGATGAACGCGCTTCAGGCGACGCTCCGAGAGATCGGCGAGCACGGCCTTGGCTGCCACCCTGGCGGGACCGGCGGCGGGAAAATCGAGCGACAACCCGTGCCCAGGCAGATCATAGGCCAGCGTATGCGTGGAAGGCGTCAGGGCGGAAATCACCTCGCGCCATACATCATGGCAGCCGCCGAAACCGTGCAGCAGGACGATGGCCTTCGAGCCAACACCCTCTTCGGCGGCAAAAAGTGATGCGGTCATGAAAGCTGATTTTTTGTTATTGCAGAATGCGCGACACCCAATGGTGGCTGAATTGCTCCTAGTCCAACGTGATGACCAGTAAAATTTTCGCGATTTGTACGGTTGTGTACAGAACTTGGCGACCAATCGGCAATCGGCGATCGGAGCGCAGGAAATCCATCGGGACGCGGCACAGCCAGTACGCGGACGTCGATGGTGTCAGCTTGGGCTGCCGAGCCCGGCAGCGCGGAGTGCCTGGACCAGCCGGTCGGTCAGGTCGGCCGGATATTTCCGCTCGACGAAAGTCGCCCGCGGATCGGCGGCAAATTTGGGGAACTCGGTGGTCAGTTGTTTCAGCAGCGTGCTCACCAGATGATCCTGTCCGGCAGCCTTGGCGCCGATCAGCCGCGCCGCCAGATAGTGTGATTTCGTTGCCGTCGTTCTCAGGGCCATGCTGGCTGCGACCGCCTTGTTCATGTCGCCGAGCATGAGCTCACCGACGAACAGCCCATAATCCCACCATGTCGGGTGCCCGCTGAAGGTCTCCGCCGCATGATCAAGGATCGGCGTTCCCTCAGCATATCGTCCGGCGAAGATCAGCCCGTAGCCGTAAGCGGCGGCCATGCCGAGATCGTAGGGGTTGAGTTCATAGGCCTTGCGCATCCAGCGGATCGCTTCGTCCGTATTGCCGAGGCGCGAACTGACATAGCCGTAGGAGCGATGGGCATAAGGGCTGGTCGGACCCATCTGCACGCCGCGATGGGCAAACTCGACGGCTGTCTCAATCGTCGCATTGGGCGGATAGGCGTAATGATCGGACACCGCCTCGAGATGCAGGGAAGCAAGTTCCGAATAGACGAGCGAGGACTTGGTTCCACCATTGGCCAGCTTCTCGAGGCAACGGTAGGCTGCCTCATGGGTCCTGGCGTTCTGGTCGAGGTAATATTTGCCGTTGAGCAGCAGACATTGCGTCAGACCGTTTGGCGTGCCGGTCTGCTCGATATAGTTGTAGATGGTGCCGGAGGCGGGGAGTGCCGAGCTCAGCATGTCGGCGATACGGTCTTCGACCGCGGCAGGTGCGCTGTCGGCGGGGGGGAGATTGCGCGATAGAAGCACCCGTCCGGACGCCATGCTTT
>NZ_RZOM01001289.1:0-1490 GCF_003999175.1 Mesorhizobium sp. M7A.F.Ca.ET.027.03.2.1
GGCCGGAAGTCCTCGGTCTGGCCGCCATGGATCGAATTGATGTTCATGGTCGAGCGTTTTGCCCCTTCGGGCACGACCGGCATGCGCGTCATCTTACGGTCAAGCGCAGGGAACAGCTCGTCCTCGAAAGCCCTCAGCACGGCGCCCATGTGGCGCACCGCATTGTCGCCGAGAAACGGCATCGAGCCGTGCGCGATCTCGCCCTTGGTCTCGATCTCCGCCCACCAGACGCCGCGATGCCCGAGGCAGATGCGGTCCTTGTTGAGCGGCTCGGGAATGATGACGTGGTCGACCCTGGGTTTTGAGAAATAGCCGAGTCTGGCCAGATGGGCGACGCCGCCGAAGCCGCCGGACTCCTCGTCGACGGTGCCGGATATTTCGATGACGCCGGGAAAGTCGGGGAAGACTTCCAGGAAGGCTTCGGCTGCGATGATCGAGGCGGCCAGTCCGCCCTTCATGTCGCAGGCGCCGCGACCATAGACCTTGCCGTCTTTGACGACGCCGGCAAAAGGATCGACGGTCCAGCCGTCGCCGGCTTCGACCACGTCGATATGCGAGTTGAAGTGGACGCAGGCGCCTGACGATCTTCCGTCGAAACGGGCAACGACATTGACGCGCGGGTAGCGGTCGGTGTCGCCGGGCGTGCCTTCGGCGCGGATGAATTCGGTCTCGAAACCACTCTTCTTCAGCCGCGCGCCGAGATAGTCGGCGCATGGCCGATAGGCCTCGCCGGGTGGATTGATGGTCGGAAAACGGATCAGCTCAGTGGTCAGCGCGACGACATCGTCGCGCCTGTCATCGATTGCCCGGAGGAGTCGCTCGTTCATGCCCAGAGTTGAGCAGCGATCTCGGCGGTTTTGCAAGCCCGTTGGTGATCGAGCCTGTGCGGCGTGTCGTTGCGGCAACTATTGCGGGAAATCGTTCAAATTCGCTGCTTTGGATTGGCGAATTGGTCAAGGTGTGTGTGTTAGCCCGTTCATCTGCCATTAAAAAGATGAGAGACAATTTGAGGGCAGGCAGGTTAGGGGCAATCAAAGGGGTTTGATCGCATGAAAAAGACAGTTCTCATGGCAGCCGTGTTTGTTGCGATGCTGTTCGGTGCTTCGGGGCAGGGCTGGGCAGCCAGCCTCGTTGCAAATATTGACGTGTCTTCGCAGACGATGACCGTCAGATATGGCGCGTCGGTTTACCGGTGGAGCGTCTCCACCGCGCGCAAAGGTTACATTACGCCGCGCGGCAGCTATCGGCCGCAACGGACGGCGCGGATGTGGTATTCGCGCAAATACGACATGTCGCCAATGCCTCATTCGGTGTTCTTCCGCGGCGGCTATGCCATTCACGGCACCGGCGCGGTGAGGCAGCTCGGGCGCCCGGCATCGCATGGCTGTGTGCGCTTGCACCCGACCAATGCCGCCGCCTTCTATGCGATGGTTCGGCAAGCCGGTTTCGGCAATACGCGCATTGTCGTCACCAACTGAAGAGATTCAGGT
>NZ_RZOM01000128.1:0-8968 GCF_003999175.1 Mesorhizobium sp. M7A.F.Ca.ET.027.03.2.1
TTGAAGAACAGCAGTTCCACCTTGTCGGCATCGCTGGCCTGCTTGTTGTAGGTTTCCACGGTTGCCCGCAGTGCGGTTTCCTCGGAGCCGCCAGGCCAGCCGAGCACGGTCACGGTTGCGTTGGCAAAGGTCGGCAAAGCCGTCCCCGCAAGGAGGGTGGCCATAAGCGCAAAAGATGTCCTGCTCAATTTCATGATCGTTCCCTTCTTTTTTGATGATTTTTGCATGACACGACCGGGGCGCCGTTACCTTGCCCATTCGGCAAGATCGGCAACACCGATGACGCCGGCGTGGCCTCCGAGCTTCGCCGCCACGAGATGGGGGGAAAGGCGCGGCGGGACCTCGCTCAGATGTGCGCGCACCCGGTCGAGATAGCCTTCTGCAAGACCGATGCTGCCACCGATGACGATCAATTTCGGATCGAACATCATCTGAATGTCCCGGCACAGCGCCGCGACCCGCGAGGCGCTTCGCGAGACGATGGCGCCGGCCCAGTCCTCGCCCTTCAGCGCGTGTCCGAACACATCGGCGGCGTCCGCCTTGGAACCGGCCTTGAGGGCCTCCGAAGCGATCCAGCGGCCGGACGTGCTGTCTTCGAGCGGAGCCCGGTCTTCAGACAGACCACGGATCAGACCGAAGTGACCGGCTAGACCGGACAGCAATCGGCCGTTGCAAACGATGCCGCCGCCAATTCCGGTAGAGATGGTCAGAAAGACGATGTCGCGACCTTGCCCGGCGCCGAATTTGTATTCGCCCCAGGCAGCCGCCTGGGCATCGTTGAACGCACAGACCGGCTTGCCGAAAACAGCGGATGCTCTTTCGACCAGCGGGTAGCCGTCGGGAATGCCAAGGGTTGCCGGATTCAATGCCGACCAGCGTCCATCCTGCACCAGTCCGGTCACCGCAATGCCGATGCGGCTGAAGCGGCTCGACCAGGCCGACGTACTTTGCGCCAAGGACGCAAGCCAGGCCTCGGGTCCAGCCTCTCGCGCAGTCGGCACGATCATGTCCTCGACCACCGTGCCATCGTTGACCAGCGCGGCCATCGTCTTGGTTCCCCCGATGTCGATGCCCAGGACGGATGGGCCCAGAACGGTTGGGCCCAGGACACTTGTGCCAAGGGCGGTTTGCGCGCCCCTCGCCGCATAGGCGTCGGAAAGCGCCTGGTGGAACCATGAGGTGACGTGCTCGGTACGGGTGATCGCCGAGCCGACAACCACGGCACAGGCGCCGGCGCGCGCGGCGGCAGCCGCCTGCTCAGGCGACCGGATACGCCCTTCGGCAATGACGTAGGGGGTCAGGGTTCGCATTTCAGCGATGAGGGCGATATCCGGATCCTGCGGCTCCGGCCCGCCGACATAGCCGGAAAGCGTCGTGCCGACGAAATCGACACCCGCGGCAAGGGCCCGGCGCGCATCGTCAAGGCAAGAGCAATCGGCCATGGTCAGCTTGTTCCTGGCCTTGACGGCTTTCACAAGCGCTTCGACAGGAACGGGACGGACACGCTCCGTCGCATCGAAAGCGATGATATCGGCGCCCGCCTCGGCCAGGGCCTCGACATCGGCCGGATAGGGTGTGATGCGCACGGGGCTGTCGGTGAGATCGCGCTTGACGATACCGATGATCGGCACGCGGACGGCCAGGCGGGCGGCCGCGACATAGGGCACGGATTCGATGCGGAGGGCCTTGGCTCCGGCTTCAACAGCGGCCCTGGCAAAGCCCGTCACGAATTGCGCACTGTCCATCGGGCCGCCGGGAACCGGCTGGCAGGACACGATGAGACTGTTGGCGATGTCTTCCCGCTGCACGTCGGCACTCCCTTGTCGCCATCACGATAAATGGAAAATACCAGATTACAACCAGTTCATAACTGGTATTATCTTTGCAGCTCGAAGACGAAATCGTAGACGTCGCCTTTGTAGCGTGTCTCGCAGTATTCCACGATCTGTCCGTCGGCGAGAAAGCAGCGGCGCTCGGTCATCAGCAGCGGTGCGCCCGCGTCACAATGAAGGTGCTTTGCATCCTCCAGCGACGCGCCGCGCGAGCGCATGCGCTGGATTGCCCTCTGAGGCAGGAAGCCGCGTGCATCAAGCGCTTCATAAAGGGAATCCTGAACCATCTCGGGCGAAGGAAGGAAGCGAACCGGCACGGCCGAGACCTCGACGGCGATCGGCGCGCCATCGGCCGTCCTCACACGACGCATGCGAACCACATTGGTATTGCCCGCAATACCCAGGGCCATCATTTCGGCCGGGGATGGACGGCTTATCTGCTTGGAAAGCCATAGACATCCAGGCTTCAGGCCGCGCGCCAGAATGTCCTCCGAAAAGCTCGTCAGCGTCGAAAGCGATTTCTCGACCCGCGACCCGATCTCGGTTTTGGAACCGTGCCGGCGATTGAGCTGCCCTTCCTCTTCGAGCAGCGCCAGGGCCTTTCTCACAGTGACTCGCGAGATCGACAGGGCTTCCGCCAGAACCCGCTCGCCTGGCAGAACCGCGCCGGCTTTCAACGCGTTGGAGCGGATCGCCGCCTCGATCGCCGATTTCAACCGTCTGTAAAGCGGCACATCGGACGCTGTCGCTTCCATTTCCCGACTGACAAGCCCGATCAGGTTCACGGTTGTCATTGCCCTTCCTCCCGCGCGAGAAGCACCCAGGATCAAAACATTCCTGACTGGACCTATACTGGTATTATCAATCCGGTGCAAACGGCCAGCGGACGGTGCTTCGCCGCGCCCTCAGCGCATCACGATCCCTTAGCGAACCCTCGGTGACAGCTTCATGGAGATGCGATCGCAGGCAGCCCGCAGGACCTCCAGAGTATAGGCATGGCGGCTTTCACGCGTATGGCGATTGATATAGGCGACGATGATGGAGGCGACGGCACTGCCGTCCGGCCCGATGACCGGACAGCAGATATCGGTGATGCCGACGAAGTCACGGCTCTCGCGCATCCAGTAGCCGTCCGCGCGGATGGTACGAAGCTGCTTTTCCAGCGCGTCACGATCCAGCGGCGCCGGTGAATGCGCCGCACATTCATCGATCATCCGCGCTGCGACCTTTGGTGACTGGAAGGCAAGTATCACATGGCCGGAGGTCGCGTCGGTGGCCAGGCGGCCGTAGCCGAGGCGCAGCGTGAACGCCATGTCCTCGCCGCCGGGAGCGGCCGCGGTCACGACGGTCAAGCCATGATTGAAGACGACCAGGTGCGGCGACTGATTTGAGTCCCCGGCAATCTGCGTCAGCTCGGGCATGGCGGCGGACATGAGATCCTGAGCGCTCGGCGTGTGCAGCCCCAGCTTGAAAAGCTTGTCGGTCAACGAATAGGCGTCGGTCTCGGCGTTGCGCTCGATATATTGACGCTCCTGCAGCGCGATCAGCATCCGGAAAATCTCATTCTTCGAACGGCCGAGGCCTTCCGCGATCTCCTTCATCGTCAGGGGCGCCCGCGCCTCCGCCAGCAGTTCCAGGACATCCAGACCCTTGGTCAGCGCCGGGGCCGAATAGGTCGGTTTGCCACTCTCTTTTGCATCATCTGCCATTCGAAGAATCCCCGGTGGTCCCGCACGATAGAGACAAGAAATCGGAATTGCCATTGGTTTTATATCCAAACTTGACACCATATATAAAACTGACATGATGACGGGGACAATGAATTTCGAGGCCGACCCGATGACCGTCCAGAGACCTGCAAACACTGTGCGCGCAACCATCATTCCCCGGAACAACAGTGTTTACACGTCGGTCGATTTCGATCGCGAGGGCAAGCAGATCGGTTTCTTCCATGTGCCTCAATCGCCGCACGACGATGCCTGGGGCACGGTCCGCGTTCCGCTCGCCGTCATCAAGAACGGTGACGGTCCGACGGTCCTGATCGAGGGTGGCAACCACGGCGACGAATATGAGGGGCCGATCGCGCTCGGCGAGCTTCTGCGCGAGATCGATCCACGGGATATTGCCGGACGCATCATTGCGATTCCGGCCATCAACATTCGGGCCGTCGAGGCCGGCACCCGCACCTCCCCGGTCGACGGGTTGAATTTCAACCGCAGTTTCCCGGGCGATTTCAACGGCACGCTGACAAGCCAGATCGCGGCTTACGTGCATGACGTCCTGTTTCCGATGGCCGACTACTTCCTGGATCTCCATTCCGGCGGTTCGTCCCTGATGATCCTGCCGAGCGCGATCATCGAGCCCTCCCCGACCGCGCAAGGGCATCGCAAGAACATCAAGGCGACGCTCGCCTTCGGGGCGCCGACCGTTGTCATGGTCGACAATCTCGGTGAAACCCGGACCTCGACCGCGTCCGCCAACCACCAGGGGCTGATCGTCATCGGCAGTGAGATGGCCGGCGGCGGCCTTGTCAGTCCGGATGCGCTGGCCATCTGCCGCAGGGGCATCCGCAATGTGCTGAAACATGCAGGCGTTCTGACGGGCGCGCCTGACATCGCCCCTGGCGCCAACGCACGCGTGCTCAAGGTTCCCGGAAGCGAAGGCTATCTGCTTTCCGAGGAGGACGGTGTCTTCGAGCCCTTGAGCCCGCTCGGCAGTGCCGTCAGCAAGGGCGACCTTGCCGGACGCATTCACTTCCTCCACACGCCGTCACGCGCGCCCATCGATCTCCTTCACCCCATCGACGGTATCGTTTTCGCCAAGCGTCAGCCCGGCCGTGTGCGCCCGGGGAATTGCTGTTTCGTGCTTGCCAACGAATATCCGGAGGCACTGACCGATGGGCCATAAGGACATCGAAGCGGCTGCCCGGCGCATTGCCCCCTTCATACGGCGCACCCCGGTCGTCAAGCTCGACCATGCCACGGGGGCAAACCTTCAAAATGATGTCTATTTGAAACTCGAATGCCTCCAGGTGAGCGGCTCCTTCAAGATCAGGGGCGCCACGAACCGGGTGAAAACGCTCGAGCCAAGCCGGATCGAAAACGGACTGATCGCCGCATCCGGTGGCAATCACGGCCTGGCCACCGCCTATGTGGCTGCCCGGGCCGGCGTTCCCGCCACCATCTACCTGCCGAACAATGCAAGCCCGCTGAAGGCGGAAAAGCTGCGCAAATGGGGGGCTGACGTTCGCTTCGAAGGCAATGTCTGGGATGAAGCGCATGAGGCGGCATTGGCCGAGGCAAAGGCGAGCGGCGCCTTCTACATGCATCCCTTCGCCGATGCGCAGATCGTGTCCGGTCAGGGAACCGTGGCGCTGGAGATGGTCGATCAGATGCCCGATGCCGACATCTATATCGTCGCGATCGGCGGTGGCGGGCTCATCAGCGGCATGTCCGAAGCCCTGAAGCACGTCAAACCCGAAGCCAGGATCATCGGTGTCGAGCCGACCGGTTCACCGACCCTTCACGCCTCCCTGGCTGCCGGCCGTGTGGTTCGCTTGCCCGAGATAACGACGAAGGTGGCGACCATGGCCTGCGGCCGCACGGACGAAAGCATCTACGAGATCGTCGCCAAGCACGTCGACGACATCGTCCTTGTCGAGGATGCGGACATGCAGAAGGCCGCTGAATTGCTCTGGTTCGAATTCGGCATCGCCGCCGACCTCAGCGGCGCGGCATCGCTGGCCGCCTTGATGAGCGGCGCTTTCAAGCCACCGCGCGGCGCCCGCATCGCCGGGCTTGTCTGTGGCGCCGGTGTCGAGGGCCTGAATGGCTGAGGTTGAGCAAGGCCGGTCCACGCAGACGCGGCCCTGACATGAATACGGCACGAGTGCCGCGAAATACCGCCGGAATGCCTGTCACTGGGACGGTCGTCGTGCGGGACATGAAAAAGAGGCGAAGAATCGTCCTGTCGCAACAAGAGGAGAACTGAAACATGCGCATTTCCCTGAAAGCATCCATTGCTCTGCTCGCACTCGCCATCGCGACGCCCTCGCTTGCCGCGGAAAAGGTTTTGGGGCTTGCGGCAATCGACCTGCAGAACTCCTTCTTCGTCCGCATGAAGGAAGCGGGCGACGTGGCTGCCGCCGACTATGGGGTGAAATCCACTTGGCAGAGCGCCGAGGGCAGTCTGGAAAAACAGGTCAGCATCATCGAGAATTTCATCAATCAAGGCGTCAGCGCGATCCTGATCGATCCGATCGACAAGAACGCGGTCATTCCGGTCATCCAGAAAGCCACCGCCGCCGGCATTCCGGTGATCACCATGGGCAACAAGGTCGAGGCCGGCTCGAACTACTCGACGCTCTATCCGGACTACGACAACATGTCGATGGTTGCCCGCGCGCTCGGCAAGTCGCTTGGCGGCAAGGGCGAAGTCGCCCTGCTCGTCGGTTCGCGTGGCAACTTCGTGTCCGACACGCGCGAAAAAGGCTTTGTCGAAACCCTGAAAAAGGAGTTTCCGGACATCAAGGTTGTCGGCATCGAGCCGACCGGCTGGGACGCAGCCAAGGCAACCAATGCCGCCCAGACCTGGCTCACCACCTATCCGGATCTGAAGGCCATCGGCTGCATCTCCGACAGCCTTTGCCTGGCCGCCGATTCCGTTGCCAGCTCGATGGGAACTCAGTTGCTCTACGGCGGCTATGACGGCGACGCCGAGATGAAGCCGCTGATCGACGACGGCAAGATGGTGATGGACGTGCTGACCGGCGCCTATCGTGTCGGCTACTGGAACATCGCCGTTGCCGCTCGTCTGGCCAACGGCGAAAAGCTGCCGCAGGATCTCTACATGCCGACCTATTTCGTGACCTCGGATGCGACGGCCGCGAAGCTCAAGGCGGATGGCCTCACCTTCGAATACATCAACACCGACAAAGAGGCGGTGGAAGCCAAGAACTATACCGAGCAACTCGGTCCCAAGGTTCCGGCGACCGCCATGACCCTGGCAAAGTAACAGCCTAGAGCGGCTCAAGCGCCGGATGACGTATCATCCGGCGTCCCCTTTTCCTGACGATCGCCGTCGCCGCTCCGTGGTGACCGCGCATGATGCTCGATAAGAGGACCGACCCATGTTCCAGTCCTGGACCTCTCCGTTACTGCGGCGCAACGAACCGGTTCTCATCGCGGTGCTGCTGGTCGCCATCGCCGTCTTCGGCTGGATCGATCCGCGTTTTCTGTCGACCGGCAATCTTGTCAGCATCGCGCAGCAGAGTGCGGTCATCGCCCTCATCTCTTTTGCCATGACGGCCGTGATCATCGCGCGCGGCATTGATATTTCCGTCGGCAGCAATCTTGCCTGTTCCGGCATCGCCGCGGGTCTTGCCTACACGGCAACCGGCTCGGCGAGCTTGAGCCTTCTCGCCGCGATCGGTGGCGGTGCCGCAATCGGTCTGCTCAATGGAACGTTGATCGGCTTTGCCGGCATCTCCCCATTCATCGCAACGCTCGCCACCATGGCGTTTGCGCGCGGCCTGGCGCTCAGCCTCTCCGGCGCATCCAGCATCGCGGTCGCCGATCCGGTCCTGCTTTTCGCGGGACGCGAGACGATCGGCCTCCTGCCGGTCTCCGTCATCATCGCCGCCATCTGCCTGGGCCTCTGGTGGTTCGTGCTCAATCGTACGGTCTACGGACGCTGGATCTATGCGGTCGGCGGCAATGCGGGCGCGGCGCGGGCCTCACTGGTTCCCGTCGACCTCGTGCGCATCTCCGTCTACCTGATTGCCGGTGCGACGGCCGGGCTCGGCGCGATACTCACCATCGGTCGTCTCGGTTCGGCACAGCCGCTTGCCGGCACCGGGCTCGAATTTACAGCCATTACAGCCGCGATCATCGGCGGCACGAAACTGTCCGGCGGCCAGGGCTCCATCTGGGGAACGGCGATCGGGGCGCTGCTGCTGGGCGTCATCAACACCGGCCTGTCCTTCCTGCAGGTGCCGCAGATCCTGATCTATTTCGTGACCGCGAGCCTCATTCTGGTGGCCGTTCTTACCAGCCAGCCGGAGAGTGTCGCCGCCCTGTTCAAGACCGGTGGCCGCAAGTCCACCCCGTCGCCCCGCAACATCGCCGCAACACCGGTCGGCAAACACAGCATCGCCTTGCGCGGGCTTGGCAAGTCTTTTCCGGGCGTCAAAGCACTCGACGGTGTCAGCTTTGCCGTCTCGGCCGGTGAGGTGGTGGGACTTGCCGGCGAGAACGGGGCCGGGAAATCGACGCTGGTGAAGTGCATTTCCGGTCTGCATCGCCCGGACGAGGGTGAGATCATCATCGACGGCAACGCCGTCCAGTTCCACTCCCCCAGCGACGCCAGGGGCATCAGCGTCATCCATCAGCATTTCAGCCTTTCGCCGGACCTGACGGTGGCCGAGAATCTCTTCATCGGCCGCGAACCGCATACCCGCCTGGGATTTCTCGACCGGGCTCGGATGCGGCGCGATGCAAAATCCATCATGGACGAGCTGTCGCTCGATATCGACATTGGCGCGGAGCTGCGAACACTTTCCGTCGGGCACCGGCAGATGGTGGAAATTGCCCGTGCCGTTCTGTCCGATGCCTGGTTCTTCATCATGGACGAGCCGACCAGCGCGCTCTCCAACCGCGAGCGCGACCAGCTCTACGACCTGATCGACAGGCTGAGAGCTCGCGGCGCCGGCATCCTCTACATCTCGCACAAGATGGAAGAGATCTTCAGCCAGTGCGACCGCGTCGTCGTTCTGCGTGACGGGCGCTTCATCGGCGAGCGCCAGACCCGCCAGACCAGCGAGGCCGAGATCGTCTCGATGATGGTCGGGCGCGATGTCGGCGACATCTTCCCCTATCTCGAAGCGCAAGTCGGCGAAACCGCGATCGAAATCAGCAACATCTCCGATGGCAAGCTCTTGAAGTCGGCCACGCTCAGCGTGTGCAGGGGCGAAATCGTCGCGCTCGCCGGCCTGATGGGAAGCGGCCGCTCCGAGGTGCTCAGGCTGATTGCCGGCCTCGAGACCATGCATGGCGGCACGCTCAGAATTTTCGGCGGGCAGCAGACCGGCGGCGACACCAAGGCCGCCAATCGCGCCGGCATCGTCTACATACCGGCTG
>NZ_RZOM01001290.1:0-1488 GCF_003999175.1 Mesorhizobium sp. M7A.F.Ca.ET.027.03.2.1
CGGCCTTCGCTTGCAGGTGACCATAAATGCGCCGTCGCTAAAGTTTCCTTAACTGGCAGAGGGTCAGCGGGTTTTCTCTGTCTGCGGGCTGTAAAAAGCCTTGGTCCGTGCGTCCAACAGTTGGAAACAACGCCGGTGCGGCGGCTTGAATTCGCGATTCGCGCATCGCACTCTTGAAAATGAAACCGAATTTCGGATTCTCCACGCCAGCACATGTCGCATTTGCTTGCGTGCGTGCGCCGCAAAGCTGGAATCCTGAAGGCGATGCCAGGCACTTTTCTTCAAGGAGGATCGACGTGAGTGATGGTCACCAGGGATCGTGTCTGTGCGGAGCCGTCCGCTTCAGAACGAACGGAGCGCTGCGTGGCGTCGTCTATTGCCATTGCTCGCAATGCCGCAAGCAGAGCGGACATTTCTATGCCGCGACCAATGTTGCCAACGCCGATATTGTGATCGAGGGCACGGAAAGTATCACCTGGTACGAAGCCTCCACCTTCGCCAGGCGTGGGTTCTGCAAGGCATGCGGATCGGTGCTGTTCTGGAAGCCGCGAGACCAGGACTACGTTTCGGTCATGGCGGGATCGTTCGACAAGCCGACAGGTCTTGAGGGCGAATGCCATATCTTCGTCGGTGACAAGGGCGACTATTATTCGATCGACGACGGGCTGCCACAGTTTGAAAAGTCGACACCGTCCATACCGGTTGCTGAATGAATCTTGGACAAGTCACCTTATTCCATTGATCTGGCCAGCCATTGCATTATCCCGTGCCGGTGATTCGCAAAGGGGTTTGGCATGCAGCGGCTGATCGATGCTTATTTCAATTCGGTGCGGGCGTTTCGCAAGCTGGCCACCAGCGAGAAGGCTTTCCAGCAGGAGCTGATGCTGCTGGCGCTTGCCTTGCCGCTCGGCTGGTTCGTTTCGATCTCGTGGCGCGGTTATGCCTTGCTGATCGGCGCGGTGCTGCTCCTGATCATGGTCGAAGTGCTGAACACCGGCATCGAGGCGGCATGCGACGCTTTCAGCCGCGAGTTCAATGTCGATATCCAGTTGGCCAAGGATTGCGGTTCGCTGGCGGTGCTGATTTCGGTGCTCATCGTCGCCGGCGTCTGGGGCATCGCCATTATCGAGCGGATCACCGGGCTACCGATCTAGCCTCTCGATGCCTATATGCCAGTCACCAAAGGAGACTGTCATGGCCAGGGCCGCCAATTTTCTGCGTCTCGAACGCGTGGGCCTGCCGGATGATCTGCGCTGGCTGGCCGAGAAATATCCGCGTGAAAACTGGCAGGACCATGCCAACATCCACGGCATCGCCAATATGTGGCTGCAGCGGCACGACATGTTCCGCGAACTTGGCGGCATGCTGGCCAACGGCATCGGCGACTACCGTGAGGGACGGCTGACGGCGCCTGATTTCGCGCGCTGGTTCGCGCCCCGCCTCAATCATTTTCTAGGCAACCTCGACGGTCACCACAACGTCGAGGAT
>NZ_RZOM01001291.1:0-1486 GCF_003999175.1 Mesorhizobium sp. M7A.F.Ca.ET.027.03.2.1
ACCGCTTTAAGGCGATCGTGCAGAAGGATGAACCGCTGTGGGATCCGAAGAACGAAAGGCTGCGCGCATGAAGAAAATCATCCTCACCGATGGCGGCATGGGCCAGGAACTGGTCCGCCGCAGCAAATCCGAGCCGACGCCGCTATGGTCGGCCAGGGTGCTGATCGACGAACCTGATCTGGTGCGCGACCTGCACGCGGAATTCATTCGCGCCGGCGCTCGCGTCATCACCATCAACACTTATTCGGCAACGCCCGAACGCCTGGCGCGTGAAGGTGCGGAAGACCTTTTCAAGCCGTTGCAGAAGCGCGGCATCGAATTGGCCAGGCAGGCCCGCGACGAGGCCGGCGATGCAGCCATCGCCGGCTGCCTATCGCCGCTTTTCGGCAGCTATGCACCGGCACTGACCATTTCCTTCGAGGCCACGCTCGATATTTACCGCCGCATCGTTGCCGAGCAGGCCGATGGCGTCGACCTGTTCCTGTGTGAAACCATGGCGTCGGCGGACGAAGCCCGCGCGGCGGTCACCGCGGCATCGGAAAGCGGCAAGCCGGTATGGGTGTCGTGGACGCTGGCCGACCACGGCAAGCCGCGGCTGCGCAGCGGCGAAGCAATAGCCACCGCGGCAAGCGCGCTCGACGGCCTGGCAGTCGCCGCGCGGCTGGTCAATTGCTGCCGGCCGGAAGCAATCGCCGCGGCTTTGCCTGAACTGATCGACCTCGGCGGCCCGGTCGGCGCCTACGCCAATGGCTTCACGTCAACCGAAGCACTCAAGCACGGCGGCACCGTCGATGTGCTGCACGCTCGTCACGACCTTGGCCCGGATGCCTATGCCGACCAGGCGATCGGCTGGGTCGAGGCTGGGGCAAGCATCGTTGGCGGCTGCTGCGAAGTCGGACCACCGCACATCGCCGCTCTGCGCGACCGGCTCGAACAGGCCGGCTACGAAATTTCGGGAGTTTTGCATGCCTAGACCATCATCGCGCATTTCCGGCATCGTGCCTTCGGGCAAGGACGGCTGGGAAGTCCATTTCGCCGCCTGGACGCGCAAGGAGGCCGGCGAAGACATCATCATGCTGTCGGTCGGTGACCATGATTTCGACACGCCTTCGCAGACGATCGAAGCCTGTGTGACCGCGGTTCGCGGCAGCAATCATCACTACACCCCGCTTCCCGGCCTGCCGCGCCTGCGCAAGGCGATGGCGGCGGCCTCGAGCGCCTGCACCGGGGTCGAGACGTCGCCGGATCAGGTGATCGCCACGCCGGGCGGACAGGCCGCACTCTACGCCGCTGTGCAGGGCGTGCTCGACCAGGGCGACCACGCCATCGTCGTGGCGCCCTACTACGCCACCTATCCCAACACGTTCAGCGCCGCGGGCGCTGACTTCACAGTCGTCGAGACACCGGCCGAGGATGGCTTCCAGCCACGTGCCGACATGATCCGCGCGGCAATCCGGCCGAACACGCGCGCCATCCTGATCAACAC
>NZ_RZOM01001292.1:0-1484 GCF_003999175.1 Mesorhizobium sp. M7A.F.Ca.ET.027.03.2.1
GCCCGACAAAACAGCGATGGTCGGCTGCCTGAGCCGCGCCAGCCGGTCGAAGACGCGGTGGCCGTAGCGTACCCATTGCACCTGGAAATCGGCGGCACTCATCCGCGCCCAGGCCTCGACATCGCCACCGGCGCAAAATCCCTTGCCTTCGCCGCGCAGCAGCACGACGCGGACGCCCTCGGCCATCTCGGCCGCGTCAAGCGCCGTCTCCAACGCGCGCAGCATCGGAATGTCCAGCGCGTTGAATTTCTCCGGCCGGCGCAGCGTGACGACGCCGATGGCGCCGTCGGTTTCAAAGGTGACGAGGTGCTCAGCCATGCGCGCCTCCAAGCGAGGCGCCGCCATTCAGCGACAGGCCTATCGGTTGCTCCTGATAGAGGGCTGCCGGTGTCGTCTTGAGGTCCTTGGCAATGCCCAACAGAATTTCCGACTGCGCCAGCACATCGCGCTGCAGATCGATGCCGGGTGCGAGTTCTGTGACGACCAGGCCCTCCGGCGTCAGCCTCATCACGCAGCGTTCGGTGACATAGGTGATGTCCTGTCCCTGCGCGACTGCGCGCTTGCCCGAAAACGAGATGTGCTCGACTTCGTTGACCACCTTCTTGACCTTGCCCTCCTGATCGATGCGGATGCCGCCATCGGCCAATGAGAGTTTTGCCCCGGCGTTGAAGAAGCCGGAAAACACGATCTTCTTCGCTCGCGCGGTGATGTCGACAAAGCCGCCGGCGCCAGCCGTGACATGCGGGCGCGCCGAAAGCTTCGAGACATTGACCGAGCCATGGCGGTCGATCTGCAGGAAGGACAACAGCGAGGCGTCGAAGCCGCCCGCCTGGAAATAGATGAACTGGTGCGGCGAGGGCATGAAGGCGTCGGCGTTCGACGAACAGCCGAATTTGAAGTCGAGCAGCGGCACGCCGCCGACCGCGCCCTGTTCGATCACCCAGGTAATCTTGCCATGCTGTCCTTCCTCGAGAAGGATGCGCGGGACATTGGCGGAAATGCCGAAGCCGATGTTGACGGCCATGCCGTCGCGCAACTCCATGGCGACGCGGCGCGCGATCACTTTCTGGACGTTCATCTCCGGCGTGCGGAAGCTCGACAGCGGCCGGAAGATTTCTCCGGAGATCGCCGGGTCATAGGGTGTCAGCGTCGTCTGCAACTGGTCGGGCGCGACGACGATATGGTCGACCAGGACGCCCGGCACGCGCACGTCATGCGGTTTCAGCGTACCGTTTTCGACGACGCGCTTGACCTGCGCGATAACGATGCCGCCATTGTTACGGGCGGCGAGCGCCTGTTCGAGGCCACCGAGATAGGCGCCCTCATGCTCGTAGGTGAGGTTGCCGCGCTCGTCGGCTGACGTGGCGCGGATGATCGAGACCTGCGGCACGATGGAGCGGAAATAGAGCCATTCCTCGCCGTCGAACTGCTGCACCGAAACGATCGGCTCGCTGGCGGCGGCGTTCATGGCGCAGCCCTGGTGG
>NZ_RZOM01001293.1:0-1479 GCF_003999175.1 Mesorhizobium sp. M7A.F.Ca.ET.027.03.2.1
CGCCGGAGGGGTCGAGGCCGAATGTAGCGGCGACATCCCTGAAGCGGCGGCCGATCACGTCGGCCGCCGGCTTGCCAACGATGTCGGCGAATTCCGGCGACAGCGCGCTGAACTTGCCTTCGGCATCGGTGCGCCAGACGAAACGCACCGGCGCCGCTGCGCGGTCTATCGCCGAGACGGTCGTCGGCGTGGCCGTGGACTGGACTTCCAGGGCGGCCGGCTCTTGAGGCGCTTCAGGTCCGGACGCGGCAGGTCGCGGCGCCTGTTGCCCTCCGTCTTCGCCGGCGTTGAAGTACCAATGGTCGTGCTGCGCGGGCATGCGCTCTGCTGCCGGCCGATCGCTGTTGGCCGCCGTCGGCGCCTGTCCGATCGCATCGGCGATCTCATGCTGCTGCGATGCGGCGATGTCGCCGGCCGGCTGCGAGGCGCTCGGTTCGTCGGCCGGTGCCTCGCGACCCTGTTCCGGCTGGGAAGCCGCGTCGCCAGCAGGTGCCGTCTCGGCAATGGTTTGCGTAGGATGTTCGCCCGCAGGGGCTGTGTCGTCGAGCTGGTCCTCGTCGATCACCACCAGCAGATGCCGCTCCTCGGTCAATCTTGCCAGCCCTGCCGGGTAGGAGGCCGTGCCGCCGGGGACAAGGCGCTTGACGATGCGGTCGCTCTCGGCTGCGACGTCGGCGACCAGTGCCGCCAGCGTCTCCGGGAGGATGCCCAGTGCCGAAAATCCTTCCGAGGCCGCCTCGACGTTGCCCCCGGCATCGACAAAGGCGATGAAATGACCATCCTCGGTGAGGCCGCTAATGGCGCGCGCGGCGATTTCGCCGGCACTGCGTGACCCGGTCTGAGCCGCCGGCACTGCCAGCATGATCGCCTTTTCGGCGTCCGGCATGGTCACCGCACTGGCCAGGAAGCCGACGGCGCGGCTGGTCATGCCGGTCGCCAGCCGCACCATGATGGCGCGGTCACTGCCAATCTCGGGAAATCCGCTGGTCGCCATGATCTGGCGCCTGGCGATCACGGGCAACTGCGCCGAGGCGCCGATGATCGCCTCGATGTCGGGATAACCGAACATCGCGGCTCCTGGCCCGTTGGCCCAGATCACCTGCTCCAGATCCGCCGACAGGATCGCGATCGCGTCGCCTGCCGCAAAGCGCTGGCGGACCGCGTCGAGCACGGCGACATCGAGGAAGGAATATTCGGACGGCATGCGCTTGGCGGACCTCACGGAGCGGCGATTTTGCAGTTAACGCTTTGTTAATAAAAGCCGGAGGCGCGAAGGTCCACAAGCCAGAACGTGCAAAGGCTTGAATCTGGGCTCTTGGTTAACGGCTCAAAAGAAATTTATGGTGCACTGCAACAAAGATATTGCAACGCACAAAATTTGCCTTTATATTGCCATCATACAGGAACGAGACGGCTTTCTGTCAAAGCCGCTGCCGCTGAAAAGGATGGAAAATGTCCAGGACCAAGACCGCCGAGACG
>NZ_RZOM01001294.1:0-1478 GCF_003999175.1 Mesorhizobium sp. M7A.F.Ca.ET.027.03.2.1
TCGTAGGACGTGAACTGGGTCAGTGCCTTGGCCTCGTTGCGCTTGTCGGCCAGCGTCTGGGCGCCGAGCCGGTCTTCGGAAAACTCCTGCGCCAGCAGGAAATAGGCCGGCGCGAAATCCGCATTGGCCGCGATGAAGGCGTTGAGCTTGTCGAGGCGCTGGGCGTCGTCGAACTGCTGGATATGCACCAGCTTGATCGACAGCGCCTTGCCCTTGTCGGCAAGCGCGCCGAACACTTCGCGCGCGCCGGCCTTGCCGTCCTGCACCCGAAGCAGCGTGGCAAAGCGCGTGTAGGGATCGATGGCGTCGACGTCGAAACCGGCAAAGGCGAGGTAGGAGCGCCGCGCATTGAGCATGTCGCCGGACAGCTCATAGACGCGGGCATTGTGGTAGAACTCGTCCGGCCGCTTCGGCTCGGCGATCGCCCCGCCCTGCGCGGCAAGCGCGGCAAAGCCCTTGGCGATGGTGTCGATCGAGGCGGCGATCTGCTGCGTCGTTTCTTGCAGCTTCTCGGTCTGGGCCTGCTGCTGCGCCTGGCCGGCGGCCAGCGTCTCGGTCTGCTTCTTCACCTCTTCGGTGGTCTTCTGCACTTCCGCCGTCTGCTGCGTCTGCTGCTGCTGGACCGAGGCGATCTCGTCGGCCTTCTTCGCCACCGTGTCGGTTGTCTGCTTGACCTGTTCGACCGTCTTTTGCGTCTGCGTGACGGTCTGCTCGATCCTGGCCACTTTTTCGGACACGATCCCCATCGACTGCTGCAGCCCGGCAATGGCCGGCACCAGGCTGGCGATCACCCCGTTCTGGGCGTTGGTCTGCTGCTGCAGGCCGTAGACGCCACTGGCGACGGCCGCCGCCGTGGTGGCGAAGATCAAGGCCGGCAGCGCTCTGGCCGCCAGCACCAGCCTGAGCACGATGGCAATGGCGATGATGATTGCGGCCACCGCGGCGATCAGCGCGATATAGGCGGCGAACGGCGCCAGCGGATTGAGGATGTCTGATACCGCACCCCCGATAAAGGCGACGCTGCCGGCCCATTTGCCGGTGCGGCTGAGCGATGCCCTGATAAGCGAGGGCGCAGCGCCCCCGGCCCCGATATTCGTCATGCCAAGCCCCCAAGCCCTGAGATACCACGCCCCTTCCCACGGGAAACGCGGCCCTGGCAAGGAAAGACACGGGAAAACCGGCGTTTTCGGGGCAGATGCTCGGCGGGGCCGATAGCCGACGCCGGCGCTGCCCCTCATCCGCCTGCCGGCACCTTCTCCCCGTGAACGGGGAGAAGGGAGATGCCGCGGCGTTGGCGTTCACTCTGCGACGCCGGCGGTTGGCGAACCCGTCGAGGAGAGCGTCCTTCTCCCCGTTCACGGGGAGAAGATGGCGGCAGCCAGATGAGGGGCGGCGCCAAGCTCTGAAAATATGCGCAAACCTGGGCAAATGCCTTGCTGCCGCCATTAACCAAATGGACGCATCACATGCGTTACGTT
>NZ_RZOM01001295.1:0-1478 GCF_003999175.1 Mesorhizobium sp. M7A.F.Ca.ET.027.03.2.1
AGGCGAACATGCGCGCCACATTGTAGGGCTCGCTGTAGGAACTCGATGCCGTGGTGATCAGGCCGATATGCTTGGTCACGCCCGCCAGCGCCGAGAGCAGCGTCAGCGGTTCGAGGCGCGCATTGGCGTAGTGGGCGACGCCGCTCTTGACCGAATCCCAAATCGAAACGTGGTCGGCGACGAAGATGGTGTCGATCCTGGCGCGCTCGGCCGCCTGCACGAGATCGCGGTAGAATTCGAAGTCCAGCACCTCCCGTTCCGGCGCCCTGGGATGGCGCCACGACATCCGGTGATCGCCCTGCGGGTTGAAGAAGAATGCGCTGAGGATCATGTGGTCTCGAGCCATGACGGCCTCCTTCCAGATCTGCTCCGGAGACCGTCGCGCTGCCTCGGCAGACGGCGACAATCTCTCCTGAGGCATGAAAGGTAGATTGCGCTTCGGCTTAATCCGAGTAATTTTATAGAGATAATGCACTCCGAAAGCGGAAGCGATTGCCCTCGATGGCAGCGCTCGAAGAAAGTGGTTTCAAGTCTCCATGTCCTCCTCGGTTCTGAACGTAGACCAGCTGTCCGTCGCCTATGACGGGCGCAAGGGATCGCATCCCGCCGTCAGCGGCGTGTCGCTGCACATAAGCCAAGGCGAGGCGCTCGGCTTGGTCGGCGAGTCAGGATCGGGCAAAAGCTCTGTGGCGCTCGCCATCCTGCGTTATCTGCCGAAGAACGCCCGTATCGCGGCCTCAGCGCTTGAATTCCAGGGCCGCGAAATCCGCGACCTTTCCGCCGAGCAACTCCGCCGGCTCAGGGGAAATCATATCGCCGCCGTCTACCAGCATCCGGGCGCGGCGCTCAATCCAAGCATGACGATCGGCCGGCAGATCACCGAGACGATCATGCGGCACCGCCCGGTTCGCCTCGACGAGGCGCGCGAGCGTGCGGCCGAACTGCTCGGCCGGGTCCGCGTCAGCCATCCGGAGCGTGTGCTGGATCTCTATCCGCACGAACTCTCCGGCGGCATGCAGCAGCGCGCCAACATCGCCATCGCGATTGCGCTCGACCCGTCGCTGCTGGTGCTGGATGAGCCGACGACGGCGCTCGACGCCAGCGTCCAGTCCGAGATCATCGCCATCCTCTCCGACCTGCGCAAGGATCACAAAACCAGCATCCTGCTGATCAGCCACGACATCAACATGATCCGCCGCTCCTGCGACCGGGTGGCGGTGATGCAGGCGGGAGCCGTGGTCGAAAGCGGCGTTGCGGGCGATGTCTTCGACAACCCCTCTCACGCCTACACCAAGGCGCTCATCGCCTCGATCCCGGCGCTCAACTACACCAAGCGGGACGGAAGACTGGCGGAGCCGGACGGCATGCCAGCGCACCCCACAGCCCAAGGCGAAGACGCCGGCTTGCCAAAAGAACGCCGGATCGCGATCGCCTGCAAAGGCATCAGTCATGCCTTCGGCAGCCAGTCAGTGCTGCAC
>NZ_RZOM01001296.1:0-1478 GCF_003999175.1 Mesorhizobium sp. M7A.F.Ca.ET.027.03.2.1
CGATGACCGCGTAGAACACCGGCACGAACACCAGCGACAGGATGGTCGCCGCGACCATGCCGCCGAACACGGTGGTGCCGATCGACTGCCGGCTTGCCGCACCGGCGCCGGTCGCAAACATCAGCGGCAGCACGCCGAGGATGAAGGCGAAGGCCGTCATCAGGATCGGCCGCAGCCTGAGCCGTGCCGCCTCCATCGCCGCGTCGACGATGCTGAGGCCTTCTTCGCGCCGTCGCCTTGCGAACTCGACGATCAGGATCGCGTTCTTGGCCGCCAGGCCGATCAGCATGACGAAGCCTATCTGCGAGTAGACGTCGATCTGCATGCCACGCAGCAACAGGGCCACGAAGGCGCCGAACAGGGCCAGTGGCACCGCCAACAGCACCATGAACGGCATCGCCCAGCTCTCATACTGCATCGCCAGGATCAGGAAGACGAAGACGATGGCGAGGCCGAAGACGACGGACGCGATCGATCCTGCCTTGAGCTCCTGGAAGGTGATGCCGGTCCATTCGAAACCGAAATCCCTTGGCAGCGCAATGGCGGCGGCCCGTTCCATCGCGGCAACCGCCTGGCCCGAGGAAAAGCCGGGTGCCCCACCGCCATTGATCGAGGCCGAGGCATTGTTGTTGTAATGCGGCACGGTCTCCGGGCCGACGAAGGGCACGAGTTTGCCCAGCGTCGAGAGCGGCACCATGCCGCCGGAGGCATTGCGCACATAGAGCCGCGAAATGTCGGCGGCACCCGCACGTGCATCCTTGTCGGCCTGGATGGTCACCCGGAAGGTGCGGCCGAACAGGTTGAAGTCGTTGACGTAGAGCGAGCCGAGATAGATCTGCAGCGTGTTGAAGACATCGGGCAGATTGAGGCCGAGCAGCTTGGCCTTGCTGCGGTCGAGGTCGTAGTTGAACTGCGGCGTCGAGGTCGAGAATGGCGAGAACAGCTGCTGCGGGTTGATTTCCGGCTGCTTGCGCGCCTCGGCGATCACGGCTTGGGTCGCATCGTTGAGGGCTGAACTGCCGCGGCCGGTCAAATCCTCGACGACGAATTCGAAGCCGCCTGTGGTGCCGATACCCGGGATAGAAGGCGGATCGAAGCTCAGCGCGAAAGCTTCTGGAATCTGCATCAGCTTGCCGCGCACATCGGCGACGAGCTTCGATGCGCTCTGGTCGGGACCGCGCTCCTCCCACGGCTTCAGGATGGCGAATTCGACCGCCGAATTCGACTGCGCCGCACTGGTCAGGAAATTCAGGCCGCTGATCGAGCCGACAATCTCGACGCCGGGCGTCGCCTGCAGGATGTCGCGCGCCTTCTGCGCCACCGCGTCGGTGCGTTCCAGCGACGCGCCGTCGGGCAACTGGATGACGACGAAGAAATAGCCCTGGTCCTCGACCGGAAGGAAGGTCGAGGGCAGGCGCTGCCAGACGAAGTAGGTGGCGACCAGGCCGGCCGCGAACAGGCCGAGCATGATCCAGCGC
>NZ_RZOM01001297.1:0-1476 GCF_003999175.1 Mesorhizobium sp. M7A.F.Ca.ET.027.03.2.1
ACAACGCACCGTCCGACCGCAGAATCCAGTTCGCTCAGGCGATCAGCACGCGCGGCTCGAAGCGGCCGTTGACGGGAATATCGAGCAGAACGGTCATGCCGCCCTGCAGATCCAGCAGACGCTGCTTCTCATCCTTGCCCGACCAGGCGGAGGTGACCGCCAGCCGATCGGCCTTGGCGCCGACAAAGGCCGGGCAGGATGGCTGCGTCACCGGCATGGCGACCGTGCGGACGAGCTTGCCGTCGGGTCCATAGGCTTCGATGACGCTGCCGCCCCAGACGGCGTTCCACAGGATGCCGTCGCGGTCGAGTACGGACCCGTCGATATAGCCCTTGGCCGAGCGGTGATCGACGAACAGCTTTGGCTCACCTGCAGGCAGACCGGTCGCCGGGTCGCAGGCGACGCGCATCAGCAGCCCGGTCGAGGTGTCGGTGTAGTAGGCGATCGCGCCATCCTCGGTAAAACAGATCGAATTGGAGACGGTGATGTCCGAAAACAGCCGGCGCAGTTCGCCTCTGAAAAACCAGTAGATCGAACCCGCACCCTTTTCCTCGCCCTTGCCCATGGTACCCATCCACAAGGCGCCGCAGGGGTGGACCCGGGAATCGTTGGAGCGTGTGACCGGATTGTCGGCCTCGACAGGCGTGTGCAGCGTCAGTTTGCCGGTCGCGACGTCGCGCACATAAAGGCCGGTTTCGGCGGCGATAAGCTGGCGCTTGTCATCGATGATTGCGATGGCGCTCGCCATTTGGCCAAGCTCATGGACGGTGGCCGCGCCGCCGGACAGTTGCTTTTGCAGAAGCTGACCGTTGACGATGTCGAACCAGTAGAGCGTATCGGTGGCGGGATCGTAGCTCGGCCCCTCGCCGAGCTGGCAGACGTGATCGGAAAAAACCGTAACGATCGCTTCGCTCATCATGCGTCTCCGCCGAATGCTGCATCCCAGGCTGTCACCGCCGCCTCGGCCCGCGCGGCCACCTCGTCGACGCTCATGCCAGGCTTGAACAGGCTGGAGCCCAGACCAAAGGCGGTCACGCCGGCCGCCTTGTAGCCGGCAAAATCTTTTTCGGAGACGCCGCCGACGGCGCCGACCAATGTCTGCGCCGGCAACACCGCGCGCATCGCGGAAATGCCGCCTGCACCCAGCACGCTCGCCGGGAAGAATTTAAGCGCCGAGGCGCCGAGCTTGATCGCCTGGAAGGCTTCGGTCGGCGTGAACACGCCGGGCATCGTCACCATGCCGTAGTGCATGGCGCGCGCCATCACCTCGGCATCGATGTTGGGACTGACCAGCAGCCGCCCTCCGGCCTGGTGCAAGCCATCGACATCGGCCGGCGTCAGCACCGTGCCGGCACCGACCAGCGCCGTTTTCGGCAGCACTTGGACGATGCGGGCGATCGACGAGAACGGTTGCGGTGAGTTCAGCGGCACTTCGATCGCCTCGATGCCGGCGTCGAACAGTGCCTGGCCCATGGC
>NZ_RZOM01001298.1:0-1476 GCF_003999175.1 Mesorhizobium sp. M7A.F.Ca.ET.027.03.2.1
GGGCCGGCATGGTGATGTTGATTGGCATTTTGTCCTCCCGCCCGGTTCAGCGATACGTGACGGCTTTGACCGCCTCGATGACTTCGCCGACATTCGGCAACGCCAGCTTCTCGAGGTTCGCCGCATAAGGCATCGGCACATCCTTGCCGGCGATGGTGATGACCGGCGCGTCAAGAAAATCGAAGGCGCGCTGCGACACCTGGTTGGCGATATGGTCGCCGACCGAGTTCTGCGGATAACCTTCCTCCACCACCACCAGGCGGTTGGTCTTCTTGACCGAGGCGATGATGGTGTCGAGATCGAGCGGCCGGATCGTGCGCAAGTCGATGATCTCGGCATCGATGCCAAGGCCACGCAGTTCCGCTTCAGCCTTGACCGCATAGGTCATGCCGATGCCGAAGGAGACGATGGTGACATCCTTGCCTGATTTATGGATGCGCGCCTTGCCGATCGGCAGCACGAAATCGTCCAGCTTCGGCACGTCGAAGGACTGACCGTAGAGGATTTCATTCTCGAGGAAGATGATCGGGTTCGGATCGCGGATCGCTGCCTTCAACAAGCCCTTGGCGTCAGCGGCGGTGTAGGGCATCACCACTTTCAGGCCCGGAATGTGGCTGTACCAGGCGGCATAGCACTGCGAGTGCTGAGCGGCGACGCGTGCGGCGGCGCCGTTCGGTCCACGGAACACGATCGGCGCGCCCATCTGGCCGCCCGACATATAGAGGGTCTTGGCGGCCGAGTTGATGATCTGGTCGATCGCCTGCATGGCGAAGTTGAAGGTCATGAACTCGACGATCGGCTTCAGGCCGGCCATCGCCGCACCCACGCCAACGCCGGCAAAGCCATGCTCGGTGATCGGCGTGTCGACGACGCGCCGCGGCCCGAATTCCTGCAGCAGGCCTTGCGTGATCTTGTAGGCGCCCTGGTATTCGGCAACCTCCTCGCCCATGACGAAGACATCGCCGTCGCGGCGCATTTCCTCGGCCATCGCATCGCGCAGCGCTTCGCGCACCGTGGTCGAGACCATTTCCGTGCCGGCCGGAATGTCCGGATCGGCGGCGATTTCCGTCTTCGGAGCAGCAGCCACCGGCGCAGCCGGCTTTGCGGCCTCCGCCTTATCCTCTGCGGCCGCCGGAGCCTCTGCCTTTGCAGGCGCTTCCGCCTTGGCGGGCGCCGCGGCCTTGCCGATATCCCCGGCACTTTCGCCGTCCTGTAGCAGCACGGCGATCGGTGTGTTGACCTTGACGCCTTCGGTACCGGCGGCGATCAGGATCTTGCCCAGCGTGCCTTCGTCAACGGCTTCGACTTCCATCGTCGCCTTGTCGGTCTCGATCTCGGCGATGACGTCGCCGGCGACGACTTTGTCGCCCTCGTTCTTCAACCACTTCGAAAGATTGCCCTCTTCCATGGTCGGCGAGAGAGCGGGCATGAGAATTTCGATCGGCATGTCCTTGCCCTCCCGTTACAATACGATAT
>NZ_RZOM01001299.1:0-1475 GCF_003999175.1 Mesorhizobium sp. M7A.F.Ca.ET.027.03.2.1
GGTTGAACTCCGTCTCCGCCGCCAGCATGATGCGGGCGGCGGCGACGAAGCGTTGGCCGGCCGGCGTGATGGAGACGCCCCGCGCCGGCCGCCTGTCGAAAATGCGCGCCCCCATCCCGGCCTCGGCCAGAGTGATCGCCGCGAGGATGGAGGATTGCGAGATGTAGAGCGATCTGGAGGCCGCCAGCACGCTGCCAAGGCGGGCGACTTCGCAGACATAGCGCAACTGCCGAATGGTCAGATTCATGGCTCTTTGTTACATTAAATAGCGAATATTCCCCACAACAATACATTTTATGGTGATGAAAAAACCCGCCAGATTGCCCGGGCTGACAAGGCTGCCGGAAGAGCGGCCATGAAGTGAGGGGTTCGAACTGCATGCCGAATGGGCTGTCTCCCATTGCCGACGCCGATGATCTGTGCCGCCTGGCTGCTGCGGAGCTTAGCGCCGCCTACCGCGCTGGATCGCTGTCGCCCGTCGAGGTGACGCTGGCGGCGCTGGATCGCGCCGAAGCGATCAATCCGCTTTTCAACGCCTTCACCATGATCGACCGCAAGGGTGCGATCGAGGCCGCAGGTGCTTCCGAGAAACGATGGCGGGCAGGCGAGCCGCTGTCGGCAGCCGACGGCATACCGACGACGCTGAAGGACATCGTCTGGGTCGAGGGCTGGAGCGTGCGTTACGGCAGCAGGACGACGACTTCCGCCGCCTATGACAAGGATGCCCCCGCCGTTGCCCTGCTGCGCAGAGCCGGCGCCGTCTTCATCGGACAGACGACGACGCCCGAATTCGGCTGGAAGGCGATTACCGACAGCGGCCTCTGCGGCATCACGCGCAATCCCTGGAATGCGCAAAAGACCCCCGGCGGTTCCTCCGGCGGAGCGGCGGTGGCCGCCGCCACCGGCGCCGGCGTCTTCCATCTCGGTACCGATGGCGGCGGCTCGATCCGCATTCCGGCCTCGTTCACCGGCATCGCCGGATTGAAGCCGACCTTCGGCCGCGTGCCCGCCTATCCGTCCAGCGCGTTCGGAACCGTCGCCCATATCGGACCGATGGCACGGACAGCACTCGATCTTTCCGTCATGGCCGGCGCCATGTCCGGCCGTGATATCAGCGACTGGCAGCAAGGCGTGGGAACGCTGGCGCCGCTTGGCCGGATCGAAGAAGTTTTGCGGGGCGCCCGGATCGGCTACTGGTCGAAGCCGCCTTCAGGAGCGCTGGATTCCGGGATCGCCGCCGTCGTCTCCCACGCCTTGACGTGTTTCGACACCTTCGGCGCGACGGTCGAGCCGATTGATCTTCCCGGTGGCGATCTCCTCGACCTGTTCCAGCATCACTGGTTCACCGGCGCCGCGGCGCGGCTGGCGCTGGTTCCGCCGAGCGAACGGGCGGGCATCGATCCGGGCTTCCTGGAGATCGCACAGGCTGGGGCGGCGTTCGACGTCCATACGCTCGTCGCCGCACAGTTGGAGCG
>NZ_RZOM01000129.1:0-8965 GCF_003999175.1 Mesorhizobium sp. M7A.F.Ca.ET.027.03.2.1
GGCATACGCATCCGCTTGGCCAGACGCTGTACGTGACGGTGGGCGCCGGGCTTGCCCAGACGTGGGGCGGCCCGATCCAGGAGATCAGGGCCGGCGACGTCATCTCGTTCGCGCCTGGCGAAAAACACTGGCATGGCGCGGCGCCGAAATCGGCGATGACGCATATCGCGATGCAGGAGGCGCTCGACGATGTCCATGTCGATTGGCTGGAGGGGGTCACCGACGAGCAGTTTGGCGGCCGAGACACCTAACCGGCGGAGGGCAGGCTTCCTGCCGCAGCGATCGTCGCGCCAGCTGCAAAACCGCTGGCATTTAAACCACTCTGACGCCCAGAAAATTCAGCCTCCGCCGGGCGCCTTCCCACGCCCTGATGCTGACATCGTTGAGATAGCAGTCCATCAAGACCCTGCAGCCGACCAAAATCTCGATCGGTTGTCCGGCAAAACCATTGCGCCCGGCCGCCCAAAAAAATTGTGTATTGTTCCGTCGTCAAAGCCATTTTCTCCGAAATCGGAGACCCCCCCTACGTCCCCTTCAAACCAACGCTGAAAATCGACAAGGGTGCTGTTGCTTCGGTAATCTCGTCCCACGGCTTGATCGCCTGAAAAGGTGCCAAAAACGACATCGGTCGCCTGAAGGACTCTGGTGTGGCTGTAGCCGATTTCGTCACGCATCCACCTGTACCTTGTGTCGTAGGTGGAGACGAATTCCGCAAACAAGTCGAGCCGGCCGGTCTTCTTGGGAGTGTAGGTAAACCAGATGCCGCTTTCGAGCATGGCGTGCAGGTAATCTCTATCGCCGGCGCTGTTGTTTTCGAAAAATACCAAGCCGCCCAAATCCGGCGCTCCATCCCACTCGTAAGATTCGTCTCGCAGAATGCGTCGTCCCCGGTCCGGTTGAACCAGCTGTATTTGTAGTTACCGAAGGTGCCAGGCCAAAAATGGAAATACTCATAGGGATCGCCTTGCAGTTGCCGCATTTCCATCGGCATCGCCCCATCTTTGCGGCGCGGCAAGACAACCATTTCGGAGCGATCGAAACTGTTGCCTAGAATTCGCTTTCGATCGTTGCGATCGGCAAAGCGTTTCAGTTTTGCCCTGGTCCATTTTTCAGTTTCCTCGGTCCAGTAACAGCCCGACTGTGCTTTCAGGTAATCAATTTTTGCCTCGCCAAGAGCGGAGATCTGGCCCTCGTCGTTAGGGTCCGACTGCTTGAAATAGTTCATTGATGTGGCTGTCTGCTCGGCAAATGAAACACTGAGCGCCTGCTTGAACCGCTCGGTATTTTCAGTGCCCGGCCCGGACACTATGAATTCGCCGTCGTGATTGTTTGATGGATTGCCGCCTTTGGCCATGATGCATCTCCCTTCCGAGGCTTCATGGTTGATCGAATGCGGCCGGCTTCCTCGTCGTCATATGACGATGGTCCGCGGGTTCGCTGCGCACGTTTCCCGGATTGTAAGCTGATTTCGCGCGTCTGGCTCGCACGCCATGCCGGCCGGCAACGTCCCTCGGAGCCACTTCGGCTTTGACTGTAGCACCTGCATGGCCTCTAACTCACGTCTGGATATAGCCATGTCAAAGCACCGTCTGCCCCTGGTCGCCGCTATCTATCTTGGTTCGTTCGTGGCTCTGCTCGACGTCAGTATCGTCAATGTCGCGCTGCCGACCATCCAGCAGGCGTTGCAAACCGATTTCGGCGGCCTGCAATGGGTGGTCGACGCCTACACGCTGTGCCTGTCCGCCTTCATGCTGTCGTCCGGCCTGATCGGCGACCGCTATGGCCGCAAGCGCTCGTGGCTGGCCGGCGTCGGCATCTTCGTGGCCGGCTCGCTGATCTGCGCCGTCGCGCCCAATCTGCCGGTTCTGCTGGCCGGCCGGGTGGTACAGGGCATCGCCGGCTCGCTGCTCATTCCAGGCGCGCTGTCGATCCTGACGCAGGCCTTTCCCGATGCGCGCCAGCGCGCTGGCGTCATTGGCGGCTGGGCGTCGTTCGCCGCCATCTCTCTGCTCGTTGGTCCCGTCCTCGGTGGCATCCTGGTCGAGACCGTCGGCTGGCAAAGCATCTTCCTGATCAACCTGCCGCTGGGCTTGATCACGATCGCGCTCGGTGCTGTTTCGATCAACGAGACGGCGCATCCCGAACATGCCCATCTCGACCTCGTCGGCCTGGCTCTCAGCATCCTTTGGCTGGGGGCGCTGACCTTCGGCCTGATCTCGGCCGGCGAGAATGGCTGGGGCGAGCCAAGGACGGTCGCGGCGCTGGTCGCCGGCGTCGTCGGCCTGGCTGCTTTCCTCGGCTTCGAGGCGCGCACTGCACGCCCGATGCTGCCGCTTGGCCTGTTCCGCGATGTCCGCTTTGCCGTCGCCAATGTCGCTTCGTTCGCGCTCGGCTTCACCTCCTATTCCAGCGTCTTCTTCTTCTCGATGTTCCTGCAGCAGGTGCAGGGCTGGTCGCCGACGCAGACCGGCCTGCGCATGGCGCCGGCCTTCATCGTCCAGATCGTGGTGTCGCCATGGATCGGCAGGCTGAGCGCCCGCTATGGTCACTCTGCGCTGATGACCATCGGCTATGTTGCTATCGGCCTGTCCATGCTCGGCATGTGCTGGGCCGGCCCTTCGACGTCCTACGCGATGCTGTGCCTTCTGTTCGCCATTGGCGGCCTCGGCAACGCGCTTGCAATCCCGACCGGCAGCGCTGCCGCCATGTCCTATGCGCCGCGCGAACGCTCGGGCATGGTGTCGGCGGTCATCAATGCCACCCGCCAGAGCGGCCTTGCCATCGGCATCGCCTTGCTCGGCGCCTTGATGAGCATGCGGGCAACCAACCTTTTGACCGGGTATCTCGGCGATGCCGGTGTCGCCAACGCGGAAGCGGTCGCCCGTGCTGCGATTTCACGGCATGATTTCGCAACCGATGCGGCGATGGGCGAAAGCGGCGTGCATGAACTCTATGCTGCCGCCTATGCCGGCGGCTTCCACGCCGCGATGCTGACGGCAGCGATCGGCGCGTTCCTCACCGCCGCATTGCTGGTTGCCGTGCTGGCGCCGGCCGAGGCGCGCTCGGCCAAAGAGACCAAGCACGAGGCGTGAGGCTGACGGCCCATTAAAAAACCCGGCGGTGAAGCCGGGTTTTTGCGTTCATAGTGCGTCGGTCAGGTCAGCGAAGCCGTAAAACGCTGGATCCGTGTGCAGGCTTGTTCCAGAAGCGTCTCCGAGGTCGCGTAGGAGATGCGGAAGTTGGGCCCGAGGCCGAAGGCCGAGCCGAACACCACCGCGACGCCCTCGGCTTCGAGCAGTTCCGAGCAGAAGGTCTCGTCGGTGTCGATCAGCCTGCCAGCCTTGGTCTTCTTGCCGATCAGCTGGGCGCAGGAAGGATAGACATAGAAGGCGCCTTCCGGCGACGGACAGGTGATGCCGCGCGCCTGGTTGAGCATCGACACGACAAGGTCGCGCCTGCCTTGAAAGATCGCCTTGTTTTTGGCGATGAAATCCTGCGGGCCATTCAGCGCCTCGACGGATGCCCATTGCGCAATGGTGCAGGCGCCCGATGTCTGCTGACCCTGGATCATGTCCATCGCCTTGATCAGTTGAACCGGACCCGCCGCATAACCGATGCGCCAGCCGGTCATTGCATAGGCTTTCGACACGCCATTCATGGTCAGCGTGCGCTCGTAGAGCTTAGGCTCGACCTCGGCGATGGTCCTGAAGACGAAATCGCCATAGGTCAGGTGCTCGTACATGTCGTCGGTCAGCGTCCAGACATGCGGATGCTTCAACAGCACGTCGGCCAGCGCGCGCAGTTCGGCCTCGGTATAGGCGGCACCCGAGGGGTTCGACGGCGAGTTCATCAGCAGCCATTTGGTCTTCGGCGTGATCGCCTTTTCCAGCACGGAAGCGGTCAGCTTGAAGCCATTGTCGATCGAGGTGTCGGCAAACACGGAGGTGCCGCCGCAGATGGCCACCATCTCGGGGTAGCTGACCCAATAGGGGCGAGGAATGATGACCTCGTCGCCGGCGTTCAGCGTCGCCATGAAGGCGTTGAACTGGATCTGCTTGCCGCCGGTGCCGACTATGGTCTGCTCGGGCTTGTAGTCGAGATTGTTCTCGCGCTTGAACTTTTTTGCGATCGCCTCGCGCAGCGGCACGATACCCGAAACCGGCGGATACTTGGTTTCGCCACGGCGGATCGCCTCGATTGCCGCATTCTTGATGTTGTCTGGCGTGTCGAAATCCGGTTCGCCGGCGCCGAGCCCGATAATGTCACGGCCGGCATTTTTCAGCTCGCGCGCTTTCTGCGTGACCGCGATGGTGGCGGAAGGCTTCACGCGGGAAAGGGTGTCGGCAAGAAAGGCCATGAGCTTGACGTCTCCATGGAAGATCGGCGCGGCCAGGAGCGACCGCGGCGCTTCTCATGTCGCATGATTTCGCGCAACGCAAGCATTGTCGGCTGATCCAGGTCTCAAGGAGCTGTGATCGGGACCCGGGGTCGGCAACAATAAATTCATTAACGAGCGGTAGAGGCTTGAGTGGCAGGATGGCAGACCAATTGCGGAGCGAGGAACCGTGTCGCGCAGCGTCGGGCTTGCCCACATCATCCGTCAGGACGACGGCACCTCCACCGGTGTCTGGGGTATCTACACGCTGCAAAGCGCCTTCCAGCCGATCTTCGCTTTCAAGGAAGGCAAGCTGTCAGTGGTCGCGTTCGAAGGGCTGATCCGACCGTTCCGCGACGGCGAGCCGCAATCGCCGATGAATTTCTTCTCGACCTGTCCGGCCGCCGACCGGCTGCATATCGAGGCGCTGACCAGGACGCTGCATCTTCTCAACGCCGGTGCCTGCCTGCCGCGGGAAGCATCGATCTTCGTCAATTTCGACCCGTCAGTGTTCACCGAACGCGCCGTTGCCGACGCTGCCTTGCGCGAAATGCGGCTCGTGCTGCACGAGGCCGGCATCGACCCGCGTCGCGTCGTCTGCGAGGTGACCGAGCAGCGGTCGGCGTCGCAGGAAGCCTTGCACGGCTTCGTCGCGGCACTGAGGGCCAACGGTTTTCGCATCGCCGTCGACGATTATGGCGCCGACGATTCCGACATCAATCGGGTCAAGGAATTGAAGCCGGATATCGTCAAGTTCGATGCCTACTGGATCACGCAGCTGATGGAGTCCGGCGCCGGCTTTGCGTTGCTGACCACCATGGTGAAGAACTTCGAGGAGCAAGGTATCCATACGGTGTTCGAAGGCATCGAGGAGGGCTGGCAACTGGAGCTCGCCGAGAAATCGGGTGCGTCGATGGTGCAGGGTTTCGTGCTGGCGCGGCCCGAATTGGCGCCGACCAGCTTTGGCGTCTTCGACAAGGCCAGGCAGGCGCCTGCCGCTGCTGCCGTCGACACGGCTGCTCCTGCCGCGGCAATGCCTTCGGCGCGGCCGGTCAAGGCCTTCGGGCGCCGGGTGGCGACATGAGAGACGATCGGCGGCGCAATGTCGGCGATGCGATCCAGGTCGACGAAGTCGGCATCGAATACGGCATCTATGGCGAGTTCCGGCTGCGTAGCGCCTATCAGCCGATTTTCGCGCCGCGCGGCCGGTCGCTTCACGCGGTGGCGGCCGAAGCCCTGATCGAGCCGCACCGTGCCGGCCGCCCCGGCGCGCCGAAGGTGTTCTTTGAAAGCGTTGCGGTCTCGGACCGGCTGTTTGTGGAAACCATGTGCCGGGCGCTGCATCTGAGGAATTTCCGCAACATCGGCGTCGACGGGCTCGACCTGTTCTTCAACTACAACCCGTTGATCAACGACCATGCCGGGCGGGCACTGGCCGAAATTCGCCTGATGACCAGGCATCTCGGCGAGTTCGGCCTGGCGCCGGCCATGCTGGTCTGCGAAATCACCGAACAGGCGGCGGACGATGCGCTTCTCGTGCGGCTGGTGCGCGAGATGCGGCGCGACGGCATCCGCATCGCCATCGACGATTTCGGCACCGGGCACTCGACCGAGGAGCGGGTGAGCCTGCTCAAGCCCGACATCGTCAAGATCGACGGCACCTGGTTCGCGGAGTTCTGCCGCCACGCTGCCGCCGAACGGTTCTTCCGCCCGCTGGTTTCCAGCCTGCATGACCGCGGCGCCAAGGTGCTGGTCGAAGGCATCGAGCAGCCCACCCATCTGCGCGTTGCGCTCGAAGGCGGCGTCGACCTGCTGCAGGGTTTTCTCCTTGCCCGTCCGGCCTTGGCCGGCACGGTATTCGAGGAGAAACCGCTGGTCATCGATGCGCTGCTGGGCCGGGACAGCAAGGTCGTGCCCCTCTTTGGCTAGGGCATGTCGATATTCAGGTGATGCCGGCCTGCAAACGGCGGCTTCCTGCGCTTCCCTAGTTCTACTGCCACGCAGTAGAACTGAGCTCACGTACTTAAGTACGCTCCGCTCCGGTTCTCGGAACCCACCGTTTTCGGCTCGGCCTGACCTGAATCTCGACATGCCCTTCAACGGCCTCAGATTTTCGGCGATTCACACATCAGCGGCGCTGATCGTCGTACCAAAACAAATCATTGGTTGAGACCGCCGCCGCTGCGATAATCGCGCGGAGACAGTGCTCCGGGGAACAGCCATGATACTTTACGGCATGATCGACAGCGGCAATTGTTACAAGCCGCGCCTGCTGATGGCCAAGCTTGGCCTTGGCTTTACCAATGTCGAAGTGAGTTCGCACACCGGCGATACGCGCAAAGCCGACTTTGTCGCCAAGAATCCGAACGCCATGGTGCCGCTGCTCGAGTTCGACGATGGCCGGCGGCTGGCCGAATCCAACGCCATCCTGCTCTATCTCGCCGAAGGCACACGCTTCCTGCCGGCGGACAGGTATGAGCGTGGGCTTGCCTATCAATGGCTGTTCTTCGAGCAATACAGCCACGAGCCTTACATCGCCGTGCGCAAGGCGCTGCTGACCTTCCCCGAACGTGCTGGGGATGCGACCCCGGAGCGGCTGGCGGTGACGCTGGAGCGCGGCAACAAGGCGCTCGGCGTGATGAACAGGCATCTGGAAAACAATGCCTTCTTCGCCGGCAGCGCGCTCAGCGTCGCCGACATCGCGCTCTATGCCTATACGCATACGGCGGAGCAGGGCGGCTTCCAGCTCGACGCCTATCCGGCGGTGGCGGCCTGGCTTGGCCGAGTGGAAGCGGATCCGGGGCATGTGCTGATCGGGTGGATGGGGTAGTTTGTCCCGCGCCAGGTGGGCGGATGGGTAGCTACTTCAAGAGATGATCATAGTCCGCATGGGTGCCGATCCAGAACCAGATCACATCATCGTTGGTGCGGGTGGCAACAGCCCGGTAATTGTCGTCAACTCGCGCAGACCAGTAGCGTCCGACCTGTTTGAAATGCAGCGAGGGATCAAAAGGGTGGGAGCGGAGTCTTTCAAAACGCCTGTCCGCTTTTGCTCTGATCGCCGATGGCAGTTTTTCGTAAGCCTCCCAGAACGATGGGGAGGCGACGTGATTCACAGAGGCCGCGTCCGACCAGCGCGATGGTCCGTCAGTGCCTGTTCGGCAAGCTTATCCAATCGGCCGGCCTTCGCATCGGCCTCGATCTGCCGATCCCACATATCCTCCCGAAGCGCTTCGAACCAGGCAGCAAACGCCTTCAGTTCTTCAGGGCTCAGTTCCGCAACGGATTTTTCAATTTGCTCAAGCTTGGTCATGGCCGAATGATACCACTACTAGGCTAAAAGTACCACCGGTGGGACTGTAGCGCCCGTTGCAGCACCTAACCCCAGACAGCAAAAAGGCGGGATAAATCCCGCCTTCCATGCTTGGTAGCCTGATCGGGAGGGTCCGGTCCGGGCTGGCAGCTATCTTCTGATCCAGCTTGTCGGGTCTTTCCGCTCCAGCGCGCTTCTCGCGCGACTGTCAGTACATCCGTGACTTGCCGCGCGCCCCGAGCTCTCGCCCGGCGCGCGCTATCGCAAAATCAGGCTGCCTTGCTCAGAGATCCAGCGGACGACTTGCCAGTGCGGCGGTCCTGCTCGATCTCGAAGTTGATCTTCTGGCCTTCGACCAGGGTCGACAGTCCAGCACGCTCGACAGCGGAGATGTGGACGAAAACGTCCGCGCCGCCCGCGTCAGGCTGAATGAAGCCGAAGCCCTTGGTGGCGTTGAACCACTTGACCGTTCCAGTTGCCATTTAGATAGTCCTTCACATTTGCTTTAGATTGACCGGACCGAGGTCCAGCCGGTGTGCATCGAGATTTTGGAGATAGACGTCAGCAAACGCGATTATCGCGAGGCCCGGATCGATCGGCCGAAATATCAATGGAAGGCATATAGGCTGCTTTCGCACGAAAAACAAGACTGCGTGAGAAAGCCGTGATGAGGGCGCCGCCCAATGGCCGCCCCAATCGCGTGAGAGCGTCGCGATGATCGGAGCCTGTGGGCGCTCGATCCACACCCGCTTGGGAGGGGATTTTGGGGGAGAGGACCATGAAAATCATTCTGCTTGCCGCCTGCCTGACGCTTGTCGCCGCTCAGGCGCAGGCGATCTCGCGCTACGACCCGACGCGTATGAGCTGCGGCAAGGTTCAGGGGACGATCGCCCGGCAAGGGGCGGTCATCCTGCGCTACCAGTCGAAGCGGGTGCCGGGACTGCCGCTCTACGACCGCTATGTGCAGAGCCAGCGATTCTGCAGCATGGGCGAGGTGAGGACACGGGCCTACGTGCCGAGCGCCGACACAAAGTCCTGCCCGGTCTACAACTGCAAGCGGCCGGACAATGACCGGCATTTCCGCCGGCGGTTCTTCCACAACAACTAGGCACCTGCCTACAACGATTATGCAACTGCCTACATCAGAACCCGAACGACACCTGCGCTGGTGGCGGGGGGCCGACGCGCACGCCTTCCATGGCCAGCATCTTCTCCTTGGTGATCGATCCGCCGGGCGCCGAGAAGCCGCCGATCTTACCGCCGGCGGCAAGGATGCG
>NZ_RZOM01000012.1:0-19908 GCF_003999175.1 Mesorhizobium sp. M7A.F.Ca.ET.027.03.2.1
GGCAACGATGCGGGTCAATTCGGATGCTGCATTTTGGTGTGCGAGGGCCTTTGGCCGGCACATGATCGCCCGTCGCTGGGGCAACATCGTGAACATCGGATCCATGTGCGGCATGATAGTGACGCAGCCACAGAACAACACCGCCTATATTACCAGTAAGGGCGCCATTCACATGATGACGAAGTCGCTGGCCTGTGCCTGGGCAAAGCATAATGTGCGAGTAAATGCGGTAGCTCCAGGATATGTTACAACAGAGATGACAATTTCCCCGAGGAATGAAAGCTCATTTCAGTATGATCGATGGTTAGAGCAGACTCCGCTGGGAAGAATGGGCGAGTCCCATGAAGTTGCATCCGCGGTGCTGTTTCTTGCCAGCCCTGCATCAAGCTATTGCACGGGAGCCATCCTGTCCGTTGATGGCGGCTATACATGTATGTGAGCGACGGATAATTCATTGGAAGTGACTAACTGCCGCGTCAGTAAGATGTCACTTCAGAATCAATATAAGCGTATCGATTTGGGGGAGTGGAATGTTGGTGCAGGTGCGTCGGGTGCGGAGCCACCTAAGAGCTTAAAATCGTGGCGTGAAGGATAACTTGGACGTTCGGGTTTTAGAGAGAGATCTCGTTGGGGAAAACGGGCCATGGCCTGCTATTTGGCGCATTAACCGCCGCTGATCCGCCTGCATCCGCCGGCCGGTCGCGGTTGCGGGAAGAACATCCGCTGGCTGGCCGGAGTCAAATAAAGTCGTATAGCCGGACGATGCGTGACGATCCTGCGCAACCGCGGAATACGGATCTCCATTGCGAGATTTGTCGGGCTATCACTAAAGGCTGAGAGGTGCCCCAGATAGGCTGATGGGAAGTTGATGGCAAACTAGGCTCGGTGAGGCGACCGGTCTCACGCCACCATGACATCCCGCCGCTCGGGTGTTGGGCCGAGCCTTGACGCGCTCCATGCGAGAGCCAAGTTGACCTAAGTCTGCGCGAAACCTGTCACTCGGGACTAAGGCTAGCGAGCGCAACGTTTGATATGAATCGGCTTTATGCCAGTCGCGAGCTTTTCAGTCTGCGACTCTTCAGCCTCGTCGTCTATTCGAGGTGAGGACGAGGACGGCGCTCGCAACTTGGTCGCCGGTCCCCCTTCGACGAACACGGGTATCCCTGCCACCGCTTTTGTTCCAGCAGGTTACCCGCCGCCTTCTTGCTGAACCTCAAGGGCAGTTCGGCAAGCGCGAACGCATATGAGGATTGGACCATGGATGACATCCGCGTTGTTACCGACTTCCCCCGCAAAGTGCGCGAGATCGAGAATGTCTGGATCCCGATGCCGGACGGGGTAAAGCTCGCTGCCCGCCTCTGGTTGCCGGAGGACGCCGAGGCGGACCCGGTCCCCGCCATCCTCGAATACCTGCCCTATCGAAAGAGGGATGGGACTGTGGAGCGCGACCAACTCACCCATCCATACTTCGCCGGGCATGGCTATGCAGGTGTGCGCGTGGACATGCGCGGTTCGGGTGATAGCGAAGGGGTCTGCAGGGGCGAATATCTCAAACAAGAGCAGGACGACTGTCTTGCCGTGATCGAATGGTTGGCGAAGCAATTATGGTGCTCAGGCAGTGTCGGTATGATTGGCATCTCCTGGGGCGGGTTCAACAGCCTTCAGGTTGCTGCCCGCCGTCCGCCAGCCCTCAAGGCGATAATCTCGCTGTGTTCGACCGACGATCGATACCGGGATGAATGTCACTATTTCGGCGGCGCGCTTATGTGCGAAAATTTGATGTGGGGGGCAGCGGCTTGGGCGATTGCCATGACCCCGCCCGATCCAGCTCTTGTGGGAGAACGCTGGCGTGAGATTTGGGAAGAGCGGCTCAACGGCAACGGGATCTGGCTGCAAGACTGGTTCGCGCACCAGCGTCGGGACGATTTCTACAAGCATGGTTCTATCTGCGAGGACTATTCCAACATCGAGATTCCTGTCTACGCGGTGGGTGGCTGGGCGGACGCCTATCCCAACGCCATCTTGCGCATGCTCGAGAACCTGCCGGGACCTCGCAAAGGCCTGATCGGCCCTTGGGCTCATAAGTATCCTCACATCGCCATGCCCGGGCCTCGCATCGGCTTTCTCCAGGAATGCTTGCGCTGGTGGGACCAGCATCTTAAAGCCATCCACACCGGCGTTGAGGACGAGCCGATGTTGCGCGCGTGGATTCAGGATCCTTTGCCCCCCGCCGCCATCTACGACGAGCGGCCAGGCCGTTGGATCGCTGAGCCTTCCTGGCCGACGGCGAGCATTGTCGAAAGACGGCTGTCGCTCTCACCGGGACTTCTTGCCGAAGGAGATGGCAGTGATGCTGTTCTTACGATCTGTTCACCGTCCACTTCGGGGCTATCATCCGGTGTTTGGTGCGCGTATGGCGCAGTGCCGGACCAGCCCATCGACCAGCGCATGGAAGCCGGAAACGCCTTGGTATTCGAAACCGAGCCTCTTCTGGAGGAGGTAGACCTTCTCGGCTTCCCCGAGCTTGAGGTAACCCTCTCTTCCGACAAAGCAGTGGCAATCCTATCGGCCACGCTTTCGCTCGTGTTTAAGGACGGCTCGGCCACCCGTGTGAGCTATGGCATTCTGAATTTGACCCATCGCCACGACGACCTCGATTTGAAGCCAATGACGCCCGGTAAGGCTGAAGCAATACGCCTGAAGCTGCGGTCTTGCGGGCAACGCTTTGAAAAAGGGCAACGCATAAGGCTCGCCATCGCCACCAGCCATTGGCCTATTGTCTTTCCTAGTCCAGAGAGGGCAAGTCTATCAATACATTGTGCGGCCAGCAGGCTTATCTTGCCGGTGCGCAAAGCGAATGCCGTAGACTCCAAACTTGTACCGTTTCTGAAGCCAGAGAGTGCTCGGCCGATGGCAACAGAGACTATTAAGCCTGGTAAACCTTTCTGTCGCGAGGTAATCACCAACCAAGCCACGGGCGAGACAACTTTCCGGATGGCGAGCGACGCGGGGACCGTGGTGCATCCGCACACCGGAATGGTCATTTCGGCTAAGCACAGTGACACACTTACCATGCATCCCGACGATCCGAGCTCGGCGCGCGGAACCTCCAACTGGGAAAAGTCGTACGCCCGCGGTAACTGGAACGTGCATATTGCGCTCTCGGCCACTGTCCGCGCGCTGCGCGACGTATGGCGCATCGAGACACATATCGTGGCGAAGGAAGGCGACAAGCTTTTACTTGAACGAGACGACGTCAAGGAGTTCGCTCGGGACTTAAACTGACCGGTACTGGTCCCGCTCGGCCGGGGTTCAAATGTCGCTTTTTACAACGAGATAGTAGGTATTGACGCGTTCCAACCAGCAGTGAGGTTCACGCCATCTCCGCAACTTCTGAAGGAAAGAGTGCTGCGTCGGCAACTAGGCCGAGAGCTCATGACATAAACAGAATTTATGCCTGACGGTATCTTTTCCGCCTGCGGCTTGGCTGCCCCATAGTATATTCCAAAGAGAAACACACCCGAGCAAGGAACGCGGGCGCCGCGGCCACGGCAAGACGCCTCGGCAAGTCGCTCGGCAAGGGGAACAGCCATGGAGGACATGATGCAAAGTGTAAGCCGCCGCACCTTTCTTAGGGCAGGAGCCGCGCTAAGCGGTGGCATAATCTCTGCTGGCATGCCCTTGTCTCAAGTCATCTGGGCGGCCGAAGGCAAGGTGCTCGAGGTGCGTTCCAGTGGAGACCTGGTCACGCTGGATCCCGCTTTCCTCGGGCAGGCGGCGGAAGTAGACCTAACAAACTGTATCTATTCAAAGCTCACGCGATATAAGCCCGGCACCGAATGGGGCTGGGAGTTAGAGGCTGCAGACAAGATCGAGCAGGTTGATCCCACGCATATCCGATTTCGCCTCAAGAAAGGCATAAAATTTAGTGGCGATTACGGCGAGCTGACGGCCAAGGATGTTAAGTTCTCTTTCGAGCGCGTCATCAAGCTCAATTCACCCATCAAGCCCCAATGGGGCTCGTTAAATCACGTCGAGGTGGAGGACGACTACAGTGGTGTTATCGTGTTCAACGCGCCATTTGCGGCTGTTTGGCTTGTTCCGCTGCCTTATGCCGTCGGCCAAATCGTTTCTGAGGCTGCGGTAAGGAAAGCCACCAAGGACGGCGGTAATTTCGGTGTGAAGCCGCCAGCATTCTCAGGTCCCTACGTGCTGGCTGACTGGAAGCCCAACCAGTACGCACTTCTCACGAGAAATCCGGACTGGTCAGGCCCCAAGCCGGGCTTCGACGAAATCCGTATCCTGCCTATTCCGGACGCTAAGGCAGCGGAACGTGCTTATCAGGCGGGCGACGTCGATTTCACCGTAGTCGGTTTGGACTCTCTCGCGGCGTTCAAGAGCAATCCGCCCGCCAACACGGAGATCGCGGAAAGGGCATCGACCCGTTATACATGGATCGGCATGAACATGGATCATCCCAAACTGAAGGACATAAATGTCCGCAGGGCGATCCAATGGGCGATCAATGTACCACAGGTTTTAGATACCGCGTATGACGGTCAGTCAATTGCGGCCACGGGTATTATTCCTCCAGGTATCGTTGGGCATCGCGCAAAGACTCTGGTTCCGCCGGAAGGTGATCTCTCAAAAGCCAAAGAGCTTCTCGAGAAGGCTGGGGTAAATGGTTTGACATTGAGCCTCGACTGTACAAACGACAGCCAGACTTCAGCCATAGCTCAGACGGTGCAGGCACAATTGTCCCAAGTCGGAATTTCTCTGGTGGTTAATGCCCGAGATCCCGGGACATTCTGGTCACTCGGCGTGGAGTCTGAGGGAGACAGCTGGAAGGACGTGCAGCTCTTTATTATGACCTTCTCCGGACTGCCGGATCCGTACGACTACGTGACTTGGTTCGTGCAAGATCAAGTGGGTATATGGAACTGGCAACGCTTCCGCAGCCAACGCTTTGACGAGCTAAACGCTAAGGGACTGTCCATTAACGATCCCAACGAGCGGGCAAAGGTTTACGAGGACATGCAGGACTTGATGGAAGATTCTGGCGCATTTCGGTTCCTGACCAATGAGACCAATCCAATCCTATATCGGAAGACGCGAATGAAAGCGGCGATGCGCCCAGATGGAACCCCATTATATATCGATTTCCAGCCGGCTTAAGCTTGAGCGTGAACTGTGTGGATCTATCTACTGAAACGCGTTTTCCTCGCGGTCGCCATTACGGTGATCGCGGTGACCCTTGTGTTCATGATGATCCATGCGGTGCCTGGCGACCCAGCCGTTGCTCTGCTAGGTCCCCGCGCCACGCCTGAAATGATAGCGCACCTTCATCGGGAGATGGGGCTGGATAAGCCGCTTGCCGTGCAGATCGTCATTTTCTTCGAAGGGCTGCTGCAAGGCAATCTTGGTTTTGATGTGTTGAGCCAACGTCCGGTTGCGGACATAATATTCGAGCAACTTCCTTATACTATCGAACTAATCTTCGTCTCGATTTTGTGGGCGGTGGCGATTGCGGTGCCGCTCGGTTGTTATTCGGCCATGAGGCGTAATTCTGTCATCGACCAGATCGTCGCGATCATGGCAGTCGCCACGATCGCGATTCCTTCGTTCGTCATGGCTGTCTACGCACTCCTGATCTTCGCTGTCACGCTCCATTGGTTACCAGCAGTCGGAGCCGGACAGGGTTTTTTGGACGGCCTTGTTCATCTCATTCTGCCAGCCTTCGCCGTCGGGATCGGCTGGGTTGGATACATCTCCCGGCTGGTACGGGCATCCATGATGGAGATCCTGGGTGAAAACCATGTGCGAATGGCCCGTTCCTTCGGCATTTCCGAATGGCGCATTGTTTTGCATTACGCGCTGCCGCTTGCGATCCTGCCGACAGTGACGATCCTCGGCGTGGGCATAGCGTGGTTGCTTTCGTCAGCTGTCTTTATCGAGGTCGTTTTCGCAAGACCAGGTATCGGTGCCTTGATTGTACAGGCGGTCAACACGCGCAACTATGCAGTCGTAATAGGGGCCGTGCTAGTCACCACTGTTGTTACTGTCTTGGCGACGACGGCGTCCGATCTGATCGCTGCCTCTCTTGATCCTCGAACCCGCGAGAAACTTTAGCATGGCGAGCCTTGAAGCGCTCCGCGGCGAAACTGGCCCAGAGCTAGCACCCGGCAGCTTCCGTAAGACGGTGCGGCAACTGCGCAAGAACCGTCTTGGCGTCCTTGGAGCCGCGCTGGTCGCGATCGTTTTCGCAAGCGCGATCTTCGCCCCGATCATCATTACACATGATCCGACCCGCATCATGGTGGGGCCGCGCTTGGCGGACCCGTCACTACTTTTTCTTCTGGGCACCGATCAACTGGGCCGCGACACATTCTCGCGCGTCATGATGGGCGGCCGCGTCCCGCTGCTTGTCGCCTTCGCCTCGCTAGGCAGTTCGCTGGCAGCCGGCCTCGTGCTTGGTCTGATCGCAGGCTTCGGACCGAGGTGGCTGGACAATTTGCTCCTTCTTTTATTCGATACGATCCGCTCCTTTCCGGGCATCATCTTCGCGTTGGCGATTATCGGCTTACTTGGACCCAGCCTGGCCAGCATGATTTTTGTTATCGCAATCACCTCTATGCCCATTTATGCACGGGTCGTGAGGACCCAGACAGAGGCGCTACGCAACAGTGAATACATCGCCGCAGAACGCACTCTGGGCGCTGGCACGATGCGCATCCTGGCAGTGCACGTACTGCCTAATGTTATCGGCCCGCTTCTCATCCTCGTGAGCATGGACGTGCCCGCGGTAATCGCGGTGGAGGCCGGTCTCAGCTTCCTTGGTTTGGGCGTACGTCCACCCACGCCCGATTGGGGAGCAATCCTCAACGACGGCTATAATTACATCCAGCAGACGCCGTGGCTTGTGGTTGGCGGTGGTATTCCAATCGTCCTCGCAACGCTGGGCTTCACATTCCTGGGTGAGGCGCTACGCGACATGTTCGATCCAAAGCTGCGGAAAGATCTATGATACCACACGATCGGTCATCGCAATCGACCACACCCCTCCTGGAGATACGTCACCTCCATCTTGATTTCGGGACACCAGAGGGGCGCATTCATGCACTGCGAAACGTGTCGCTTAATGTCGCAGCCGCAGAGGTGGTCGGCGTTGTCGGCGAAAGCGGATCTGGAAAGTCGACGCTTGCGTATACGGTGATGGGTCTGCTTTCGGAAAATGCCGATGTCACAGGTGGCGAGATCCTGTTTGAAGGGCGAGACCTGCTGAAGATGCCGGCTCAGTCGCAGCGTAGCCTGCTTGGCGATCGACTTTCCATGGTTTTTCAAGATCCAATGACTGCGCTTAATCCTGTGCGCACCGTTGAGAACCAGATGATCGACATCCAGCACCACCAGCAAAAAAGCCGGAGTGAAAAGCGTGCTCGTGCCATCGACATGCTACACCGGGTCGGAATTCCGGATCCGCAAAACCGGATCGGGGCCTATCCGCACCACTTTTCCGGCGGCATGCGTCAGCGGATATGTATAGCCATGGCGCTGCTTGTAAAACCCGTGCTCCTCATCGCCGACGAGCCGACGACTGCGCTCGATGCGACACTTGAAGTCCAGATCATCCATCTGCTCAAAAATCTCCAAAGGGAGATCGGTTGCTCCGTCCTCTTCGTATCCCATCATCTTGGAGCTGTGGCTGAGTTGTGCGACCGGGTCGTCGTCATGTATGCCGGCGAAGTGGTCGAACAAGGCGATGTGCGCAGCATATTCCGCAATCCCGCTCATCCCTACACCCGCGCCCTGCTTGAGTGCGACCCGGGGCGGCTTAAACGAACCACACGCACATTGCCGACCATTTCCGGCGAGGTGCCCAGCCTCCTGGGCTTGAAGAAGGGGTGCATCTTCAGCGCGCGATGCCCGCAGGCATATGATCGCTGTCTCGAGGAACAGCCAGTCGATCGCCCGATCAGCCCAGGGCAGACGGCACGATGCCATCTGCTCGAAGAAAATCGACTAGTTTCGGCATGAGTGCCCTTGTCAGTGTTCGGGACCTCTGCGTCCGCTTCCGCACGATGGGGCCGCTTAAAGCGCTCGCGACCGGGACAAATGCGCCTTTCATCGACGCGGTATGCAGTGTTTCTTTTGAAATTCACAAGGGTGAGACGCTGGCCCTTGTCGGCGAGAGCGGCTCCGGAAAATCCACCGTCGCTCGCACGATGATTGGCCTGCAGCGGGCGGTGAGCGGCAGCATCAGCTTCGATGGGCAGGAACTCACGGACCTCAGTGCGGTAGAACGCAAGCCCTACTTGCGACGCATGGCGATGACGTTTCAGGATCCGATCGGTTCACTTTCGCCCAGGCTGACGGTGCGATCGATCTTGACCGAGCCTTTCCGCATCCATGGGCTGAAGGATCGCGATTTAGGAGCTGAAGCGACGCGCCTCCTGCGGATGGTGGGCTTGCCGGCCGATTTTGTTGGCCGCTATCCTCATCAACTCTCCGGTGGTCAAGCCAGGCGCGTCAGCGTGGCGCGCGCCCTAGCGCTCAATCCGGACTTGATCATCGCCGATGAGCCGACCGCGGGCTTGGATGTCTCGGTGCAAGGCGAGGTGCTAAATCTTCTCACTCGCCTGCAGGACGAACTAGGCATCGCGATCCTGATAATCACGCACAACCTCAATGTAGTGCGCCACATAACTGACCGCATGGCAATCATGTATCTCGGCCGCTTCATTGAAGTCGGCACGACGCAGAGTATTTTCCATCAGCCAAGCCATCCCTATACCGAAGCGCTGCTTGCGGCCAATCCCGAACCGGACCCAGACGCAGTGCTCAACAGGATTGAGCTCAAGGGCGAAGTGCCAAGCGTGATGTACCGGCCATCCGGCTGCGAGTTCCACACCCGGTGTCGTTACGCTCAAGATCGCATCTGTGGCCGCGTCGCTCCCCCATCCTCAGTGAGCCTGCAGGACCCGGAGCACAGCTTTAGATGCCATTTCCCGTTAAGCTCCAAATCGTTGACCTGCTGAACGTTCATCCCTCGCGGAAACTGGGGGCCGATTTGTTTAAAATCTTGGCTGGGCTTAGGCAATTTGTCAGGCGCGAAGCCTTTCATCAGCGCAACAGACCGCGGGTCTGGCGTAATGCATTGGCATTCCATGGCGAGCAATTGGGGTGTTCCGGCCGAACAGCCGAACCCGGCGATTGCGACGGCGTAACATAAAAACGGGGTGGCCTCGAGGGCTTCGCAACTGGGGAACTGCGGTTGGTGGGCACCCTCGGCAGGCGTCCATGGTTCAGCTGTGCCGCACAAGCAGTGCCCGGTTCGCGCGCCCTATGAGGGTACGGCTTATGGGGGTAAGGCGGAGGCGCCCACTGTTCCCGCCGGCGCGCTAATAACGAATGGGGCATCAACATCATGCTGCGCATCAAATTCAATGATTGAATCTGGCATCCAGGGACCGATAACCTCGGGCAACCGGTGTCCGTGTCCGCTATGTAGTAAGCGCCTATGAAGTGGCGGCGCTCCTCTACACGTATTTCGCGAGCGCCGAATCGTTCTGGCTTAGAATAGCGGTCCTGGAACGCTTCTTGTTGGGACGAAAGCCACAGATGTCGCTCAGCCCGAAACTGGCTTGCAATCGAGATATAGTGGGGTTCCATCTGGGCGCATTGCCGCCTGCACCTTCGTTGTGCGATACACGACGGGAGTGGCCCCGTGGGTCAGGAATCGGAAATTCCCCGGATTCTTCCATGAGGTCCAGCATCTCCTCGTAGAGCTTTCCACGCTCATTAGGTCAGCGATGGAGAGTCCCTTGACGTTCAGTTCGTCATAACGTTTCGCTCCGGAAGCGTTGCCAATTCCAAACGCCAACTTGAGCCTGCGTGGTACGCATCCGGTGAAGACCGCAGACGTGCGTATCTGGTGGCCAGAGAACCTGAGCACCGGAGTGCTGGGGTCAAGCTTTCGATGGGGAGACGCGATGATGTTCTTCGAGGAGGAGTTTGACCTCCTCGAAGCCTTCATCGGTGAAGATCCCGTCGTCATCATTGGCGCCGTAGACCCAGATGACGCCGTCCTAATCCGGGACACAAAGGGGGTGAACTCCCGTCTCGACGGCGCGGGCGTCGCCGCCGTTGCAAAGGCGGTCGTCGCCATCCGCTCGTACCATGCCGCAGCGAGTCAAAGCGGCCCGCATCTGACCCTGCCTCTGTCAACCAAGGACAGCCGTGCGGTGCTCGTGACGCTTAAGGTGGAAGCGGAAGGTGAGGCGCTGATGGCGGCCGAGCAGGCACGCGCCTTGGGGTGCTTGTGAGCGGCGTAGTTGTCAAGAACGACGTGGATGGCCCTGCTGGCCGCCACCTCGGCATCGACAGCGTTGAGTGAGGCGGATGAATTCCTGGTGACGATGGCGCTGCATGTTCCTGCCGATAACGGTGCCATCGAGCACGGTAAGGGCGGCAAACAGGGTGGTCGTGCCGTTGCACTTGTAGTCGTGGTCGTGGTGCCGAGCCTACCCTTCATGGGCAGGCCGGGCTGGGTGCGGTCGAGCGCCTGGATCTGGGCTCTTCTCGTCGACCGACAACAGGATAGCGTGAGCCGGTGGATCAACTAGTGGCATGGCCGACGACGTTGCGCAGTTTGTCGACGAACTGCGGATCGTTGCAGAGCTTGCACTGGCGCGCCACACGCAAGTCTTGAACTTACCAGATTGCCGCATGATCTCGAGGGTGCCCACGCCGTCGCTGCTCAACAGAATGATCTCTGCGCGCCAAACGTGCTTCTGCAGCGCACTGCGATGGGCGCGCTGATCAGAGAGAGGCTGACGATCAATCGAAGAAACGGTGAGGTATATTCCTGTGCGCATGTACCAGACTCGCATGCGCACTCACAAAAGGGAATCCTCAGCCGAACTCTTATGTCAGGCGTAAACCACTAGCACGACAGGGCTCCCGGCAAAGCTCTGGGATCGACAGATTGCCCATTGCGGCGCGCTGGAAGGCTACCTGGTTCCAGTTGTGGTCGCAGGCACCCCAGAGCACGAATGCAGATGAATTGACTTTATATCGAGCAATATTTTTTCCGCCTTTAGCATCCAAGAAATCCGGTCTTAGATCCACGTAAGAGTGAGCCACTAGGGCGGCCTTAACATGTCCTCGTTTTCGATTGTGAACCACAAAATTGATCCCACGCGAGTGGCAAAAGCACTTAAGCCGGATGGGAGCATGGATGACAACGATCGGGTTGAAATTGGGCCGACGGACGTCGCCTTTGCGGAGTGGGCAGCCTTGGGCCTGACCACGCCCAACCTAGATCGTATGCGCAAGACCCGTCTTGATCGGATTGTTCTGCAACTCCGCCAAAGAGACTATGCGGGCGTGCTCTGCTTCGACCCGCTGAACATACGATACGCTTCAGATTCCTCGAACATGCACATATGGATCATGCACAATCCGTCACGAGCTGTGTTCGTATCGGCCGACGGCTATGTCGTTCTCTGGGATTTCCATCGTTGCAGCCACCTGTCAACCTATCTGCCGCTCATCAACGAAACCCGGGATGGCGGGGCCGGCTTTTACTATTTCGTTGCCGGCGACCAAGAAGAAGCAGTCGCCAAGGACTTTGCCGGACAAATTGACGAACTGTTGCGCCGCTCTGGTGGCAAAAACCGTCGTCTTGCCGTCGACAAGATCGAAATCCCCGGCCTTCGTGCGCTAGATGCAGTTGGCATCGAGGTTTGCAACGGCATGCAGCTCATGGAGCACGCCAGGGCCATTAAGGGAATCGACGAGATCAACGCCATGCGCTGCTCTCTCGCGACCTGCGAGATTGCCGTTGCCAAAATGCGAGAACGTTTGCAGCCCGGCATAGCCGAAACGGAACTTTGGTCGGTTCTTCATGCCGAAAACATCGCACGTGGTGGCGAGTGGATCGAAACGCGCATTTTAACTTCCGGCCCGCGCACGAACCCCTGGATGCAGGAGGCCGGCCCCCGTCGCATTGTCTCAGGAGACCTCGTCGCCTTCGACACCGATATGGTGGGCCCGTACGGCATGTGTGCCGACTTCTCCCGCACTTGGCACTGCGGTGACGGCCGACCCACCGAAGCACAGCGAAGGCTGCACGACATAGCCTACGAGCACGTAGCTGCAAACATGGCTATGCTAAAGCCGGGCGTCTCTTTCACCGAACTCACTCAGCGCAGCCACAAGCTTCCCGCGGATTTCGTCAAGCAGCGATATGGCGTCATGATGCATGGCATTGGTCTTTGCGACGAATATCCCGCGATTCTCTATCCTGAAGACTTCATCCCGGGAGCATTCGACTATGTTCTCGAGCCCGGAATGACCCTGTGCGTCGAGGCTTATATCGGTGCCGTCGGTGGGCGGGAAGGCGTAAAACTGGAAGAGCAGGTGCTCGTGACCGAGAGCGGAGTTGAAAATCTCACGAGATGCCCGTTTGATGAGGCTTTGGTGGCCTAGGGATTTCGGCCGAGTCTCTTCAAATTGTCCAATTCTTGAGAGATCCGCGGAAAAGCTGTTTGTTGCGCATCTGGCTCAGCACTTTTGCGGAAGTTGGCTTTTCGTTGGTCCAACTCGCCCGCCTACATTCGTAGAAAGGGGGGTGGAGGCATCCAAGTCCATGGTCGACGCCCTGACCCGCGAGTGCTGTCGATACTCTGACCAGCAGTCGGGCAGTGGCAGCTGTGGCGTCAGATTTGCAGCAAGTCCGCTGTTAGCCTCCGAACACACGGTCTCTGTTGGGGGTGGCGCATGTGGCCATTCCGCCAAGGATATTGGTCGAATTGCAGGCAATAGCCGGTCAGTGTCAGGTCACACTGGGTTGGCGCTTCGTGACGACGATTTTCGTGTAGCAGACATTTCGCTGAGTGGTTTGCATGCTCTCGATCTTGGCTGGGGACACAACAATGTGGAGCTTCGGTGTATGGAGCGCGGATCGGTCGTCATCGTTCGGCGTGTTCGGTGCTCCATGGGGCGGTCAATTCATCTGCTTACGTCACAGCCGGGACCTGCTTGACAAGAAACCTGAGGCAGCGCGATACTATGAGAAGTCCCTCCTGTCGTGACGGAACGCTATCTCGGAGGATAAATATGCACTATTCCCTAGATATACATGCCGAGGCTGGGCGTTTGTTGGAAGAGAAATGCTGTGCGATTTCCGCCCTACTGATCACGACTCCCCTGGTCGGCTTGCTTTTCGCATTTGCGTCACAGGGGACAAATCTTTTTGACTCTACTAACCCGGAGAGGGCCTTCCTCCAGAGTTCTTCGATCGTGCTGCCGCCGCGCTGAGCAAGTCCAATAAGTCTGCCACGGATGTAGCTAAGCTGAGCGTCCGACGGAAACGCCCCAGTGTTGATTTTTCGAGCTTTCTCTGACTTGCCTGTCGGAGTCCACCAGAGGCGATCCGTCGCGACGCAGCCTAGTGCTACTTTGGCAGATTTTTGGCGATGTGGGCATTTTGAGGATTGAACGAAGCCGCTAACGCGGCATTTGGCGGATCGGTTTGCAGGAACGCTTCTGTTTTGAAGGATCGCGGCTGTTGAAGCGCAATCTGAGAACAGGAGCTACAGAAATGGCCAAGTTGACCCCAGTTCCCCGGCGCATGATCGAGGATATGACGATCCGTAATCTGCCGCCGGCCACGCAGCGATCCCCACGTGCATGCCGCGGCGAAGTTTTCGCGCTACTTGGCCGTTCGCCGGACCGGCTCGGTCTGGAGGACGTGCGCGCCTTCCAAGTTCATTTGATGTCGACCGGAATCTCGTGGCTGCGCTGAACCAGACGGTGTGCGCGCTGCGGTTCCTCTACGGCGTGACGCTGGGCCATGCCGAGAGTCCGGAGCGGATCGTCTATGCTCGCTCGCTACGCACGCTGCCGGTGGTATTGAGCGCCGACGAAGTCGTGGCCTTCCTAGAGGCGGTGCCGAGCCTGAAGTGCCGTACGGCCCTGACGACGGCCTAAGAGCAGGTCTCAGTGCTTGGAGACTGTCGGGCTGAAGGTCGGCGACATCGACAGCGGTCGCGGGGTGATCCGTGTTGAGCACGGCAAGGGCGACAAGGACCGCACCGTGATGCTGTCGGCGCAGCTTCTGCGCATCTGCGAGTCTACTGGCGGCTTGGCGAAGCCGCGGGACTGGCTGTTTCCCGCGCGCGGGTGTTATTTGGGCTTGTCGTTCGGCGCGTGCGGCCGCCTAAGCGGGTGACGGTCCACACGCTCAGGCACAGCTTCGCCACGCATCTTCAGAACGCACCGACATCCGCACCATCCAGGTTCTACTCGGCCACAACAATCTGTCCGGCGGCGCGCTACGCTAAGGTCTCGAACAGCCTCATCCGACGCACGACAAGCCCGGCTGAACATCGAGGTGCCGCCAGGGTGAGTGGTACCGCCATGTCGGCGAGACTGAAGGTGGCGGATATCTTCCGCCGCCATGGCGAAGTATATAGACAGGTTCATGACGGCTATCTAGGCTCGCATCGAGCGGCGTGTGATGAGCGCGATCGAGCTCTGCCGGACCGCCGAACTGGGCGGCCAGTCTACGGCTGCCGCTCCTGCGGTCGATCCGCGTGGCCTACAATTCCTGTCGCAGCCGGCACAGTCCCAAATGCCAGGGTCAGGCCTGCCGGGACTGGCTTGCCGCACGCCAGAATGAACTGCTGCCGGTGCTCTATCACGCAGTGTTCATGCTGCCGGCTGAGGTTGCTGCGATCCCTTTCACAAGGCGGCACCTTATACGCGGCCGAAACGCCTGCGCGCGAAGCCAATCTCAGGCATTTGGGAGCTGAGATCGGCCTCATCGCGGCGCTGCATAGCTCTCATCTACCATCCCGCCTGATTGTATCGTACCGGGTGGTGGTGTCTCGCCCGACGGCACACGCTGGATCTCGTGCAGGCCGGGCTCTTTTTACTCGTGCGCGTGCTGTCGCGCCTGTTTCGCTGGCGCATGACACGGAAGACGCGCTTGTGATTGACGGCCGGTTCGCCGTCTTTCGCGTTCCCTGTTCGTCAGGGCTGTGATGCGACGATCGCCATAGGTCGGGCGTTCGTCGATCAGGCGGCGACCAGCTCCAAGAGCCCATCGTCATCGGGGTTGCGATAAGGCCCGCGCGGCTTCACCAGGCGATGCAACTCATGGAGATGGGAACGCGCCGCCCCGAGGGTCTCGGCAACGGCCTTCATCGGGAACCGTCCCTCGGCTGCGACAAGAGCCGCAAGTTCGGTTTTTTGACTCCGACCTGGCCAGCGCGTCTTTGAGGATCTCCACTTCCATGGTCTTGCGGCCGAGAAGCCGCTCGAGGTCGCGAAGGCGCTCTTCAAGCCGCCGCACTTCCGAACTCCCGACCACAGATTCGTCCGATCCCACCGCAGCCGTTCCGCCTTCCTTCAATAAACGGCGCCAACGATACAAGAGATTTGGCGCCACGCCTCATCGTGCGGCGACAGAGGACACGGTCTCACCCGGAAGGAAACTCTCCTCGATAATCTGCAGCTTCTGTTCGGTCGTCGTCCAGTGTCGGCGCCGTACCTCCCCGGTGATCAGTTCAATCCGTCGACAGTCGTCAGCCATAAGCCTGTGCTTGAGGATATCCCCAAGCCTCCCGCGTTAGGCCGACTGTCCGGCCGAAATGGGGGCCAGTTCAGGATCCGACATTGTTGGCGAACTTCGAACAAAGGAGGTCTGTGCAGTTCTTTCACGACGCCTTTCTTCGATGAAGAACAGTGTAATGCGAGCCTTCAGGTCAAATGGCATGACGCATGCACAGGGTTGTGCGAGCCGGAAGGAACAAGGCCATGCTGACAGAGAACCAGATGAAAGTGCCTGCCGAGATCGTGCCTCGCCAGGAGAATGCCGAAGAGACCCGCCACGTACCTTCGGAGCTCGAGCACGAGGATTTAGCCGATGCGCGCTGTTGGAATGCAGGCGATCGCCCCTTGCTGACGGGCAGGGTTGGGTCATGCAGTTGAAGGGCGATCGTAGGCTAGAGGCTTTTCGACGGATGCTTCGCATCCGCCGATTCGAAGAAGAAGGTAGGCGCCTGTTCAACGGTGGTCAGATCCCTGGTTGGTTTCACACGACCGTGGGTCAGGAAGGCGCTATCGTCGGAGCAAGCCTCGCCCTCCGGGACGATGACGCCATGACCGGAACACACCGTTCGCATGGCCATCCGATTGCGAAGGGCGCGCATTTGCAGGCGCTTATGGCAGAACTGATGGGTAAGGAGGGCGGCGTTTGTAAGGGGCGTGGCGGTTCGATGCATTTTGCGGACAGTTCAGTGGGGATTATCAGTGAATCGGGAATCGTCGGAGGGGGCATTCCTCTTGCCACAGGATGCGCATTTAGCGCCAAGGTGCGCGGCGTCGATCAGGTTACCCTTTGCTTTTTCGGCGACGGAGCAGTGAACCAGGGCACTTTTCACGAGAGCCTCAACATGGCCTCGTTGTGGAGGCTTCCCGTCATTTATCTTTGCGAGAACAATGGCTATGCAATGACCACCTCCGTAGCAACAAGCCACGGACAGCCGGACATTGCCCTACGAGCGGCAGGTTACGGAATTCCAGGAGAAATAGTAGACGGACAGGACGTCAGTGCCGTCTATCAATCTGCGGCATATGCGGTCACGCGAGCACGCGCGGGGCAGGGACCCACTCTCATAGTGGCCAACACTTATCGGTTCGATGAACACAATATAGGCTTGGCCGTTTCTGGGGAGCCTTATCGACAGGTCGCAGAAGTCGAGGCACACAAACGCGACCGGGACCCAATTTTGCTATATCGCACTGTGCTGCTCGAAGAGGGTGTAAATGAAGAGACTCTAGCAACCATCGAGCATGAAGTGGCCCAAGCCGTCACACAGGCCGTACAGTTTGCTTTGGCTAGCCCCATGCCCCGGCCCGAAACGTTGCCCGACTATATGTTCGTGTCGACCATTGCCCGCTAAGGGTGGGCTGGAGGGATTAATGGATGTGAAAGACGATACCCACAGAGACGCAGCCACGCCCGGTCCCCATATTCAGATGACCTATTTTGAGGCAATCGTGCAGGCCCAGCTAGAGGAAATGCATCGGGATGAGCGCGTTGTATTGTTGGGAGAGGACGTCTCAGTTCATGGCGGCGGCAAGCTTATCGAATGCTTCGGCAAGAACCGGGTTTGGAACATGCCAATTTCAGAAGGCAGTTTTACGGGACTTGGCATCGGGGCTGCCATCAATGGTTTGCGACCGATTGTAGACATTTCAACTGCCAGTTTCATCTATCTCGCTTGTGACCAGATTGTAAACCAGGCCTCAAAATTGCGGTATATGACTGGGGGCCAGATAGACATCCCAATCGTCTTTCGCTGCTGTATGTTCTCGACGGGCTCCGAAGCGGCACAGCATGCCGACCGGCCTTACCCGCTTTTTATGAACGTGCCGGGCCTTAAGATTATCAGCCCGACCAGCGCTGCCGATATCAAAGGCCTCATGAAATCCGCCATTCGCGACGGCGATCCTGTGCTCGTCTTCGAGGACACCCGCCTCTGGCCTCTCAAAGGCGACGTCCCCACGGATCCGGACCATTTAATCCCAATTGGCAAAGCGGACGTGAAGCGCGAGGGGGAGCACGTTACCGTCGTTGCCATCGCCGGTGCTATCAGGCCGACCATGGAAGCTGCCAACTACCTCATCGAGGAAGGCATTTCGGTCGAAGTGATCGATCCACGTACATTGAAGCCGCTCGATTATGAGGCAATCAAGATGTCAATCGAGAAGACCGGACGGCTGATTATTGTCGAGAACGGACACCGTATCTGCAACGTCGGAAGTGAAATCGCAGCGGTGATGGCGGAAGAGTCCTTCGATCTTTTGAAGCGACCTATCTTGCGGCTGAGTGCTCCAGATATTCATGTCCCATTCAGTCCGGCTCTTGAGAAGGACTTTTTTCCAACACGGGACAGCATTGTTGGCGCCATACGACAGTTACTCTGAGTTCCCAAAAAACGCATGAATGGAAGTAACACAGCAACTGCCGTTATCGTCGCAGTAGGAGGTGATAAGACGCGCTTAGAAAAAGAAGGCAGGCCATCAGACGATAGGCGGGAAACATTCCAGAAGGGATAGGGCTTATACATGAGTAAATCATTCATCGATGGCAGATTCGGTCTGAGTGGGAAGACCGCTTTGGTGACCGGCGGAGCACGCGGCATCGGATTGCAAGTCGCGCTTACATTACAAGAAGCTGGCGCCGATATAATTCTCACTGGAAGGGATCGGGTTCGCGTGGCCGCGGCGGCAGATCAGTTTCCAGTCAAGCCTAAAGTCTATCAGCTCGATGTTAGGGACTCGCAGGCGGTACGCGATCTCGCCGATGGCATCGCCGTTTGCCCTGACATCCTTATTAACAATGCCGGGGTGTCCCGCGCGGCGCCGACGAAATATACCACCGACGAGGATTGGCGAGCTGTCCTTTCAGTCAACTTGGACGGCCTGTTCTACTGCAGTCGCACCTTCGGCTCTCTCATGGCGGAGCGCGGTTCCGGCGTGATTGTAAATATCAGTTCGATATGTGGAGATGTTGTCACCCGACAGGAATCCGTAGTCACGGCTTACAATGCGAGCAAGGCGGGGGTAACTATGGTAACCAAAACCCTTGCTTGCGAATGGGCAAGATCTGGGGTTCGGGTGAACGCAGTGGCGCCTGGATTCGTACAGTCAGAGATGACCGACCAGTATCCTGTAGAAGTGGTCAGGGCATGGTCTGATCGGACGCCAATGGGCCGCTTCGGCCAACCTCATGAGATTGCATCTGCCGTCCAATTTCTTGCTAGCGACGCGTCAACCTATATCACGGGAACGGTATTGTTGGTGGATGGTGGCTACACTTGCTGGTGAGATTTTCTATTGGTTAATTCTGGTGGGCCATCCTGCTGCCTGGGGTGACAAAGCAAGATGATCTACCCATCGAAGTTTCTGTGCGTCGCACTACTTGATCCATAGTTTCGTAGTCAAAAGCACGGTGAACGTCAACCGAATCGATGAAGCTATCCAGCAGTTTGGCGGTGCGTTCTTGAGGCCGCTGTAGGTTAGGTGTAAGGCCGTTCACCAAGCTCGTTTGAATGACAGTTCGCGCGACGAGCAGAAGCTCGTGCATCGTACCTTCTCCCAGACGCTCCCCAGCCAGCTGAGTGATGTAGACACCGGTCATCACCCGTTGCCATGGGATCTCTGGTCCTTCACCAGGATCGGTGCGGCGGTAACGGATCCCATCATCGCGCCTCTCATTCCCCAGCCGACTTGCGCGAGAAGAATAGGCCTATATTGCGGCAACCAAGACACTCTTTTTGGTGGTCATGACGTCACATCCTGCAACAGATAAATACAACTACTTCACAAGAATTTACCAATCGCAAACCACGAGCAGTGGTATGTTGGACGAACTCACGCGCGGAAAAAAACCAGACAAGCTATTCGGAGTCGACAAACATGAAAAGAAGAGCGCTTATCCTGATCGAGGGTACAAGGAACAATGGTCCTCTATATGTCCAAGCGGCCCGAAGTCTTGGCCTGCACTCGATTACCCTGGCGGCTGATCCACTTAGGCACTACTATCATGCCGCAGAAGACAGTGAGGTAATCTGTGTGGACACATCCAATCTCGATGCGCTGATTTGCGAGTGTGTTCGGCTGCATGCGACCTATGATATTGCTGGGATTACGAGCTCGGAGGAAGCTGCATATGCGACAGTCGGCATGCTCTGTCGACATTTCAATCTGCCAGGTCCGAACGCCGAATCGGTTGAACGATGCTGCGATAAATTCACTCAACGTCAGCTGCTTGGGCAAGCCGACATTCCAATTCCTGCCTACGCGTTGGCAACGAATGCGAGCGAGGTTGTAAGC